>SFMP01000018.1 GCA_004554395.1 Myxococcales bacterium
CGTCTATTGCCCATGCGGGCAATACGACGCGTTTTTTGTGTGCCTATTGCCCGCTTGCGGGCAATACAGCACACTGGCGCCTATTGCCCTGCTGGGCAATACAGCGCCTTTTTCGCGTCTATTGCCCATGCGGGCAATACGACGCGTTTTTTGTGTGCCTATTGCCCGCTTGCGGGCAATACAGCACACTGGCGCCTATTGCCCTGCGGGCAATACGGCGCCTTTTTTTTGAACGAAAAAAATGAACAATACCTACGGCTACGCTCGCGTCTCGACACGCGATCAAAACGAACAACGACAAATCTATGCACTGCGCACGCTGGGCGTTTTAGAGCAAAACATCTATTCCGATAAAATATCGGGCAAAGACTTCGAACGCCCACAATACAAACAGATGCTCAAATCGCTCAAAAGCGGCGATCTGCTCTATATCAAGAGCATCGATCGACTCGGGCGCAACTACGACGAAATCCTCGAGCAATGGCGACTACTCACGAAGACGATCGGCATCGACATCGTCGTCATCGATATGCCATTGCTCGACACGCGACGCGGAAAAGACCTACTCGGCACATTCCTCAGCGATATCGTCTTGCAATTGCTCTCGTTCGTCGCCGAAAACGAACGAACCAACATCCGCCAACGACAAGCCGAAGGCATCGCCGCCGCAAAAGCACGCGGAAAGCGATTCGGGCGATCACCAAAACCACTCCCACCCGACTTCGACATCTACTACAAACGATGGAAAAACGGCGAAATCACAGGCACCGACGCCGCAAAAGCATGCCAAATGCCTCTCTCAAGCTTCCGATACCGCGCAAAACTCTACGAACAACGCGGCGAATAAAACGCCAACTTTGCAAAAATGTGTACTTTTTTGCAAAAGCTCGCACCCTCGAAATCTGCTCGTAATACTAACATAAAATTCACGTTTTCCAAACGCAAAAGTTCGCTTTTTCGCTCAAGAGGCACGTTGCAAAAAGGTACGCTTTTTTGCAACCACGCGCCAAAGCGCACGGGCTGTGCATCCTCTCCAAGGAGGATCTGCATTGCTCGTCGGTATTCAAGATGAAATCTTACGGCTCCATTCCATGGGGTTACTGCAACCTTTGCTCGTCGATCAAACGACGAAAAAACACATCGTTTGGGCGACAGATGTTTATCGTGAACTCGGCAGTGAATACGGTCACAACCGCGAAATACTGCCCAATCTCATCACGGGGCAACACTCGTCGGTCATCAAAAACCGTGCGCGAAAAGCGATGGAACAGCAATCCGAACGAACGCGCAAGCATGCCGAAGTCTTCACTCCGCTATGGGTCTGCAAAAAGATGATCAGCTATGCCGACGCGATGTGGTTTGGCAAAACCGATCCCTTCCTCGACGGCGACGCCCCTTCAAAACGCGTGAGCTTCCCAAAGCGGCGAAAATGGCAACGCTATGTCGACTCCAAACGGCTCGAAATCACGTGCGGCGAAGCCCCCTATCTCGTCAATCGCTACGACGTCTCGAGCGGCGAAATCTTGCCCATCGCAAACCGCCACGGCATCTTAGATCGCAAACTACGCGTCATCGACGAAAACACGACGACCGAAGCCGAATGGCTCAAATGGACGCTACGCGCCTTCCAAGCCACTTATGGCTACGAGTACCAGGGCGACAACTTGCTCATCGCACGCGTCAACCTCCTCATGACTTTCGAAGACTATCTCGGATCGCGATGGCATCGCAAACCGACGTACAAAGAATACACCAAATACATTCGCACGATTACTTGGAATGCTTGGCAAATGGACGGGCTCTCGAACTGCATACCCTATTCTTGGGCCGCCGACGAAGCTCGCCAAACAAGCTTGTTCGATTTATTGCCAGTGCAATCGAAGCCCCAAAAGCCCAATAAACAATCCAATACGTTTGATCCTCCATCGCCCCCCAAAACAGCCAACGATTTATTCGATTTGTGCGGCGATCGATCGCATGGCGATTCTGCCGAATCGAAAAAAATGTGCCGCCTCTATAACTGGCGCGGAAAACGCCAGTTAGATTATTCAACCATCAACGCAGGGAGTCGTATCATGAAGTTTGATTTTGTCATCGGAAATCCACCTTATCAAGGTGAATGCGTCGGAAACATGAATTTTGCGCCAGCGATCTATCATTTATTCATGGATGCTGCGATTAAAGTATCAGATAGGGTGGAATTAATACATCCTGCCCGTTTTCTATTTAATGCAGGTAGTACGCCAAAAGCGTGGAATCAAAAAATGCTCAATGATGAACACTTTAAAGTTCTAGATTTTGAAATGGAGTCTTGCAAGATATTTCCAAACACTGATATTAAGGGCGGAGTTGCAATCACATACTATGATGCAAATCAGAATTTTGGTACAATAGGAACATTTGTTGCATATCCAGAGCTAATATCGATCATGCGCAAAACACAGAAGCTCTCAAAATTCACTCTAGATGAAATCGTAACAAATCGTGGTACATATCGTTTTTCAAACCTCGCTTATGAGGAAGAACCGGAAGAAATGAAAAAGGTGACGGATAGCCGCGTGCTATCTGCAGCCTTCGAGCGATTTCCAAAGTTTTTCTTTGATAATCATCCACAAGATAACAAAGAATATATTCGCATATATGGAAAAGAAAATGGAGATCGTGTATATAAATGGATTCGAAAAGACTATGTTGAAGATAACTTAAACTTGTATAAAGACAAAGTAATGGTACCGACTTCAAATGGAAGTGGTGCATTGGGAGAAGTATTATCTACGCCGTTAATCGGCGAGCCGTTAATCGGCGAGCCGTTAATCGGC
>SFMP01000163.1 GCA_004554395.1 Myxococcales bacterium
ACGTCGATAGCAGAGCTCTTCGATTTGTCGTCGGTTTTCTTATCGTTTTCGTCGTTTGACGATTGAAACATCGGTTTTGGCATATTGGTATCTCCTTATGCGGTGACAGATAGCAGATCTTCGTTTAAGACATGTCGGCGCGTCGCAGGCACGTGTATGTATTCGTTTCCCTCGAGCGATTCGATATAGTTGAGCAATTCTTCTGCCTTGGAATCCATTTCGTGGAATTGTTCGTAATAATCGACGATTTCTGCACACGTCGCTCGCAGGACTTGTTCGGATTTATCTTGGACGGAATCGAATTTCTTACAAATTGATGCCTTGCCTTTTTTATAATTCTCGTCGAGCTCGGAGATGGATGTATTAGTTTTTCCAATATAGAAAACTGTAATGAAGGCTAATATGAGGCAAATGGCGCCGATAATAGTCACAATAAAGAGACAAGGTATACCCGCAACGAAAAGCATCACACACCCTATAACCATGGCACTTCTATTATTTTTCAATTCTTCTCTAGCTTTCTTATAATGAGTTTCAAGCGCATTGAGTGCAGCTTCGAGATCGTTATCGAGTTGATCGTTGAAGTTTGAAACAATCGTTCGCTCGCCCTTTCCCGTTTTTGTACCGACTTTGTATTTGTGTATCGTGAAATCGATGTCGAAATGATTGACACTAAATGTTATCTCTGGAAGGAGAATTGTAATGGCACTGGGGAGTTTTGCTCGGTTTTCGGCAGCGAGGTCGTTATAGGCGTCGTATATATAGTATTTACATAGAGCGAGTGCAAACTTCGAAACGGCGGCATTGACATCGTGAGTATCGGGGTGCATGGCTGCATCGAGGAGTAGCTGGAGGAAGTTTTTTCGAGGTGCAAACAATTCTTTTTCGGAATTGATAACAGACATGGCGCGACTTTCGTCGCCGTGAAATTTGATGACGAGACTTTCCAGTTGCTCTTCTTCGCGCAATGGCATTTCTTCGTCGTCGTAATTCGTCACCAAACGCGTCAGTGCTTCGTCGAGGAGCGTTTTGAAATCGGGCAACTCGATTCTTTTATCGAAGATGCTACGGAAATACTCGCGAACGACTGAGTGGAGGCGTGCGCCATGGAGAACTTCGTGGGCGATTTTGCTCGTCGGGGAATATTCTTTAATATAGGTATAGCCGTAATCGTCGATGACGGTCATATTTTTGAGAGCTGCTTTCCAGTGTTCGACCTGGTTTTCGTAGAAATTTTCGCGCGATTCGAGCTTATCGACCCATGCTCGGATTTGAGACGAAATGACGCCTTCGGCATCGTTTCCCCATATACCGCACACGAGCGCTTCGATGACGACGAGTGCGTTTCGATTGAGACTCTCTTCGTTCTGGTGGCTCAAGTAATGGTGAATCCATTGTAGCGAAGGGCTCAGGCGTTCGGCTCGACGCGTGACGAGAGCGAAGAAGAGCGAGCTATTTTCGGTATTGCGTTTAAGGGCTTCTTTGACGGCTGTTTTGGCGAGTTCTTCGTTATCGTTGATCCAAGCGGCGAGTGCGACGAGGCATGGTGCGAGCCAGTAATGCGGCGTAGAAATGAAGAGGTTTTCCGATGCCGTCGTAATCGTGTTTTTTCTCACGATGGCCAAATCAGACGCTTCGAGTATGCCGATGAGTGAGCGTCGGATGACATCGTAGTGACCGAATTCTTTTTCGAGTTTTTGTCGAATCGTACCGATGCGCGTTTCTGCTTGCCCGAGGCGATTGGCAAGTCGTTGTTCGCGAACAAAGCTGAGCAATTCGTTTTCAATCTCTCGCAATTTGTTGTCGACGATGTCGACGCGTTCTTCGACATCGACGACGCGAGCGTGTGTCATGTCAATATTTCTATTAATTGAATCGAAATCAGATGAAAGCTGACATTGAACTGCATGTGCAATTTCTGACGCGCTTGGCCCTGTATATACGTCACTCATATATATCCTCGCTTGTTTGTTATTGAATGTGTATGATATATACATCATCCTTCGAGTGAGATATCGAAGAATGGGGGAAACAAGAGAAATGCCACAATCATGGCGAATTTACAGCCCAGTAGGCTATAAATCGCGAGCATTGTAAAAATTATCGCCAAAAGATCAACGATTTTTTACACGTGCACAAAAAATCACAGAGATCGACGATATGGCAGAGAGAGGGGCGGCGTATGTGCGTAGCACTGCCGCCGCGCGCCGGCGCCGTGCGTATGCGCGCAACGCAGTGAGCACATAGCACGGCCGCGGAGGCGTATTGAGCGGCAGCGAAATAGCCGTAGCCAGAGCCCGTATCGCCGGCAGGCGATAGGGCGACACACAAAAAAAGACAATCGAGAATGAGGCGGAATGTTGAGGAGTGGTTGAATTGTTCGTTGCACACAGTGGGGGAGTGTTGGTAAATTGTTGGCGTTTGCCGGCGCGAGAGGCGTGCGGCGATGGGCAATGTTTGTAGCGTTTGGCGATGAAAGCAGTTTTTTATTTTGATTATTCAGATTATCGTTCGTATTTGATGATGCATGCGTTGGATGGCGTCGAGTTGGATTGGCTCGAGGTGCAGTGGCGGTCGGTCGATGCGTATTCTTTGCGCGCGATGAGTGGTTGCACGACGCCGGCGCACACGCCGTTGGAGCGAGCGTATGAGCGGCAAGAGGCCGAGCGTTTTTGCCGTGCGCACGAGATCGAGTTTTCGTGGCATGCCGAGCCCATCCACAGTGGGACAGCGCATGGGGCGGGGATTTGGTTGATGACGCATGTGCCGGGAGCGTTTGAATCGTATGCGCGGCGCGTGTTGAGTGCCGTTTGGGCGCATGGGCGTTTGCCCGATGCGGCGTTGATTCGTGGCGTTTTCGAGGCGCTCGACGTCGACCCCGACCGGTTTTTCAATGATATCAATGAGCGCGAATCGTTTCAATTTCAAGATGCATGTTTGCAAGATGCGCTTTCGGTGGGGGTTTTCGATGTGCCGGGAATTGTCGTTGGAAAGGCCGTTTTTATGCGTTACGACCAGGGCGATGGAATTCGGCTCGAGGCGATGGCGCAATGGTTGTCGACTTTGCCACGCGAATTGCTCGCCTATGAGGCGGCGCGTTTGTTGGCGCAGTTGCCCAAAGAGGCGTTTTGTAAGACCGTGGCGCGTTTGCAAGCAAGTGGTGGGGCAGAGCGGAAGCCCACGCCACGTGCGCGGGCGCCGCGCCCAAGCGACCACGTTCGCATCGATTTGTCGCCACCCAAGGCGGCCGTTTCGCGCGATATACAAAGAGCAGCATTGCGCAGTATGGAAACGCCGATGGATTGTCGAACGATAGCGGCACGAGCATCGCAGACGCTTTCCGATGTGTTGGCGCATTCGCATCCGGGCGTTGTCAATATTTGTACGACGCCAAATATCGTTTATAGCGAAGATGAATTGTTACACGTCGATTTCGACGTCGATGGCGAACGCATATTATTTGCTTTTGTGAGAGTAATCAATTCGCACGGCGATACAGAGCGAGAATCATCGGCCATTGTATGTATTCGCGTCGATGCGGCTGGGGGTTGCCATGCCTCGATTTGCGGCGATGGGGGGGGCAATGAATCGATTGATAATGCGCATGGCAATCTTTCGATCGATGACTCGTGCAGTATTATGAATGGCGATTCGGCATGTTGCGATTCTATATCGCGCGTTTATACATCGATGAATGGATGTATGATGGGGGCTGTTGGCGATGCAATGTTTGCCATATTATCGCCCAATGCATCGCGCGATTTGTCGATGGCTCGATTTGCTGCATATTGTGGTGCGAGTTTGATTTGTCGTTGTCGTGGTGGTGTTGTGCCTGTGTCGGAGGCGATGGGATGCTTGGCTACGGCTTGGGTGATAGAGTTTTCGGAGGCAGGGGTTTGCCTCGTCGATGCCCATGCGCATCGGTGCCAACTCCCCGACGAGGCGGCTTTTTCGCTCGATAAATCGCGCTCAATCGTCGCGCCGTGTTGGCAAGCGGCTGCGCCGCGTACTTTGCTTTTGCTCGAAAAAGCCGTTTCATTTGGCGATATCGACGCTCAAGCCGATATCGAACTCGCTTGTCGCGGGATCGATCTCACGATTGTGACGGCAAATCAAGAAAGTAATATTAGCCATGCGCGCGATTACATTGCCATACGCATTGCCGATAATACATTCGATATTATTCCGATGAGTGGCGATGCCATTTATGCTTATGAAGTGCTACTCTATCGGACGATTTGCACGATAAATCGCGCTCCGAAGCGGTCGTATCCGATTTGCGTCAATTATTGGGCCGATTTAGAATATGAAATGCTCGACGTCATTCGCCCAATACACGCCGCCATAGCAGCATCGTTGCACATTCCCATTCTTCTCGTCGTCGCCAATCAGCTCGTCGAGATTTGGCTCTGCTCGTCGGCGGGTACGCCATATCGCATCGAGAAAGATGGCGACGCTTTCCAAATCGATTTCGCCGATCTCGTTTCGAATTCAGACTTGCTCCAGAAGTTGCTCGAAACACTCGATATTTCGACGCAAACATTGACACAGCGCATCGAATGGCGAAATAAGACGGAGTAAATATATATATCATTTGCTGTTTAATTTGATTGAAACTAGCCAAGTTGCAGTGATTGCTTGGCATGGCTCAACGTTTATAGGGAGGAAATATGAACTTCTATGAATATTTAGCACAGCTCGAAGCGAAAGGTGCGCCTTTTGCCATTGCCACGATCGTCCATGCCTCTGACAATTCGCCTGGGCGCACGTCGTTTAAAATGTGCGTGACCGAAGATGGCACGGTGATGGGGAGCATTGGCGGTGGCGCACTCGAGTACGAAGCGCGGAATACGGCGCTCGAAATGCTCAAATCGGGCGAACGAACGCGGATCGTCAAATACCAGCTCAAAGATAAAGCGGCAGGTGGCATTGGAATGGCGTGCGGTGGCGATGCCGAAGTCTTTATCGAGACGATTACGCCGCGACGGCAACTCGTCATCTTTGGCGGCGGGCACATCGGCGCCGCGCTTACGAACTACGCAAACGACGTCGGCTTCGACGTCACGATTATCGACAATCGCCCGGAATACGCCAATAAAGATAGGCACCCTAGGGCTTCGCACGTCATCGTCGCCGACTACGACGCACTCGACGACGTCGAACTCCCGCAAAACGCCTACTTCGTCATCGTTACACACCAGCACATCGGCGATAACGCTTGTACAAAAGCATTGCTCAAGCGCACCCATCTCGCTCCCATCTACATTGGGCTCATTGGGTCGGCCAAAAAACTCGCTCGCGTCTTCAACAACATGATCGAAGAAGGCTATTCGCGCGAATCACTCGCTCAAATCCATGCTCCCATCGGGATCGATACGGGTGGGCAATCGGCGACCGAAATCGCCATCGGCATTACCGCACAAATCATTGCGGCGCGATATGGCAAAACGCTCGCCGATGCCATGGACCAGAAAAAACATCCGCTCTCGATCGATTTGAGCAAGCCCGAGCCTGCGTCTACGACTCGGACGCTTTTCGACCACGCACAAATATAGATCGCGCTACTATCGCGATTTCATTTTGCCAAGACGTCGTTCGGACACGTGCCATGAAAATTGAAACCCGCCTATAGGGCGGGTTTCAAATTATGAAATGTATGAAATGTATGAAATGTATGAAATGTATGAAATGTATGAAATGTATGAAATGTATGAAATGTATGAAATGTATGAAATGTATGAAATGTATGAAATGTATGAAATGTATGA
>SFMP01000164.1 GCA_004554395.1 Myxococcales bacterium
ACGGCCCTTGCCCGCGCTTCGCCGTCGGTCTTATACAATCTATCGGCATAAGATTTCACGCAATCTTTCACCATTTCATTGTCGATCCAATCGTAGACTTCGAGTTTGCACGCCTGCTCTTGTATATATTCTTTGAGTGCGCCGATGTCGTCGATCAATATCTTGTAATCACCGACGATGACATCGATAAAGCATCGATCGCGAGCTTCGGCGTCGGCGAGTTTGTCGTAGAATGTCGCACGCTCGAGATACTCGAGTGCATTTTTGGCGTCGTTGGGTTGTTGAAACCCGCCGAGCATCGTGTCGAATACCTTTTTCGCTTCGATTCGGTCTTCGGGCCCAAACATGCACAAAATCGGAATCTCGTTGTTCTCCGACCACACCTTCGGATCTTTCGTTCCCGTCTTCTCTTTCCACAACGCCAAAACCTTCGTGCGCAATTGCTTGCTCAAGAACTCTTTAACCGCCGCACCAATCACGCTGTAGTATTCATTTTTCGTCTTTGTATATTGCCCCTCGGCAAGATCTTTATAAAAGCGCTCGATTTCGTCGTCGTTCATCTGCGTCACAAATTCACTCACGACCGATTTAAACAATGACAACGGCGAATTATATAAATTGTCGAATCCAACGCGATGTTCGCACAACAATTCATAGAATTTCGAGCGATTCTGATCTTCTAACTCGCCGCGCATACACATCGTACAAATGATTTCCAAAAACGGTCTCAAATCGCCAACGCTCTTTTTCATCGCATCGAACGATATCTTGATGCGATTGGCGCGCGATGTCCAACCTTTCACTACACTCTTGATGCTATCGCAATTGGGAATGCTCTTCTTCGACTCTAAGATAATTTTGTAATCTAAGATGACGTCGTCGATCTTCTCCTTTGCCGTATCGGTATTCCAAACCCAATTGGCATCGCTTGCACTAAACCGCCTTTGCACCTCTTTGATATATGCACCGTTGTCGCCCAATTCCGACGCCAATGATTGCAATTCGCCATTGCGATATTGTGCGAGATAAGCCGTCATGCCTTTGCAACAATTATCGGCGACCAAGATCCGCGACAAATCGTCGACGATCTGCCCATCTTCTCGCACTATCTTGCCTATGCGCGTGGCAATTTCACTTTCGTTGCCGATTTGTGCATTATTCGTGTTGGCAATATGGCAATACGCATCGATGAGCCCTTCTAATACGCTCTCTTTGCCCGATACGCCGTCGATTGCCGGCAACGCATATTTGACGCTCCAAATCGGGAAGGGCAACGCCTTCATCGCGAGCCGAATCTGGCTTCCTACGCTTTCGATCGATCCGCATTTTTCGGGTGCCAGATGGAAGACTTGGGCACTGCACTTCAAAAATGCCTTCTGCTCGGCACTCATCGCCACGATGTACTGCGTCGCCTTTCTCGACGACGAATTGCCCTCGTTCATCGCATCGATGACCATGCTCTTCATCTTCTCGATGCTCATCGGCTCGCTCGTCGATCCATCGCTCCAAAAGTAGTTTTCGTTAACATACTCTTTGAGCACAAATCCGAGCACAAACGCCGTCATACTGCACTGCATCAAGCCAAACGGCGGCTCTTGCAACGCCGAATATATCGCATCCATGCTCACGCGCCCCGACTCGCTCTCGAACCCACTCGCAACCACGTCTTCGACTTTTTGCTTTATCTTGACGATCGTCAGTCCTTGCTTTGCAGGGTCTTTCCAATAGCGCTCGACTTTCCACGCACCTTCGAGCGCTCTAGCGGCTCTCGACGCCTCGTTATATACGCCGTTATTCTCTTGATTCACCCCACATTCCACGCCTTTTCCCATCTGATTCAGGCCAAACAAAGGCTTGCTCACCTCGTAATGTTCGAGCCCATAGGGATACTTTTCGCGATCGATGCTTTGGAACGTCTCTTTCAATTCGTTCATATTTGCCATGCGCTTGCCAGCAGAATCGTCTTTCGCATAGAGCCAAAACGAGCCATCCATCATCGCATCGCGCCATTCGCCAAGGCAAGCATCGGCATTCGCCATGTATTTGTTCGACCGCTCTCGATCTTTCTTGGTGTAATACTCACTTAGCGCAACATTCTCGATATATCGCTCGAGTCTATCGCGTCCAAACGGCGTAGCACTCGCATCGACGAGCAACACATCGCCTGCCCCCCTTTCCGCCTCATCGGCTATCTTCTTTTTGACTTTCTCGGCTTCGACTTCATCGCGAGCAAAGCCGACTAAGACTTTAAACTTATTCCCCTCGTCTGCCGATTTGAGCTCCGATATCTTTCTGCTCAACGTATCGACCGAACAATAATCGATCTTAAACCGATTCTCCATCAAATCGGGCACGGCAATCGCCTTGTGCAATTCCGCATTTCCAATCAAATCGTAAGTTTTTAAGCGCTTCTCGACTTCCTTTTTCTTTTCGCTGATTTCAATACTACCGCCCGATATATTGGCAATCTTGTATTCACAACATCCGTCTTTCATCTTTTCTTTAAACAAAATGCCATCGCGGCAGAGCTTTTCGGCGATTTGTTTGCCACGCCCTTTGGGCCAATTGGTGCTCGCACCTACAAACGACAAATCGATGTTCTTGTCGCTCGGGCGCACCATCTCCGTATCGTGCATGCGCATCGATATCGCATTAAACAACAATATCACCTTGAGCACGCGGTGTTCGTCGTTGTTGAGCTTCTCGCCCGATATCAAACGATACGAATCGAGCACTTCGCGCACCTCGGAATTGAGACCGCTTTGCGAATTCGTAAAGAAATCCCACAACATATCGACGGTGAGTAAATACCAAGCACTCGTCGGGCCCGTGTTGGCGATAAACCACTTAAACGCCTTTGCCTTGCCATTGTCGTCGATGACGAAGTTAAACATGCTGCGCTGGTTCGACTGATACACGACCGCGATGTGTTTGAGTACGATAGCCGCATATGGATGAATCGGCACGACTTCTTGCATGTCTTTGTCGGCAACTACCATGTTGTTATCGCCGCCGCGCCTTGTCGCGCTGGCGCGAATCGCATCGCGCACGGGTTTGAGCAAAGTGTTGATTTCGCCCTTATACCCCTCCCATTGTGAGAGCAATGCCAAATCGCTCGTCTTGCGCATCGCTTGCGCCAGCAGGCGAAACGCTATGTTTTCGGGGAGCTCGATCTTCGCGCGCACAAATCGCGCATCGATCTTCTTTGCCAATTGAGTATCGGCAATCAGGCTATGGCTCTCGTGCGTCACGATCATAAAATAGAACGGGCTCGATTGACTAATCTCGGCAATCGTCTGAAATCCCGTCAATTGGCTGGAATTGTTTTGGAAATACTCGGTAAACTCATCCCAAACGAAGAAGATCGACGACAACGCATTCGCTCGGATGACGTCTTTGATCCAATCGACTAACGACCTAATATCCATGCACAAAAACGACATGCGCTCTTCTTTGGCAATGGCGAGTATGCCTTGCATCAACTCGGTCACGCGTTCGCTCGATCCCGTTTTGAGCTGCTCGACGACGTCGTCGATGTGGAGTTGCCCCTCCCACGCGTGCTTTTTTTGCGCCATCTTTTTGCCCAAAAAATCGCGATGGTCGGCATCTTCGAGCCATCGAAGCGCAGCATCTTTGAGCGTCCCTTCGGCGCGGTTTTCGATACCTCGCTCCGATAACGCCCTATCGATGCTCTCTTGTATCGCCCATATCAAATCGCTATCGGAGCAAATGCTACTCGACCCCATCCGATGGATCACGAGCACTTTGCCCGCGTTTTTCGCCGTCAAAAACTTCTCGCACAAGTCTTTGTCGAGCTCAAATTCGTCGAAATACGCTCTCACCTCGTCGTCGGAGGCTTCGAGTAGCGATTTCACAGTCAACGCCGCATGCGACTTGCCCGTGCCATAAGCACCTTCGACCCATATCGAACGCGGCGTCTTGCCCGATAATACGGCGTGAACCGTCTTGAGGAGATCGACAAACGTCTCGTGCGGATAGAATCGCTTCCACGAAACTTCGCCACTGGCAACCAAATCGGCCGTGACTGCCGGAAAGTATTTCGGATCGATGTTAAAATAATCGCGATACAACTGCTCTGCCATGACGAACTCCAAATCTCATTCAACAAACGATAATGATTATAATAGCCCCAATACATCGCGCGACGATTTGTCTTCGCGCAACGTGATGTTCTCCAAATCGAGCGTAAACGATGCCGATATGAAATCGGGATAATTCGCCGATAACCCGTTGAGTATCCCGATCATCGACTTCCGATCGATCCCAAATATCTGCGTCGGACTCACACCCTCGCGCTCTATCGTTTCGTCGTATAACGTCTTGAGCGAGAATTGATAATACCCACCACACGCCTCGGCAAACTTATATAAACTATACAAAATGACTTCAGAGACTGGATTGAGCCAATGCCCACGTATCATCGAAAAGCTACGGCCTACATTTTCAATTTCGCCCAATCCGATCTCAGAGCCAAATGGCAAACTAAGAATTCTCTTATAAGCGCCTGGAACCGACTTTGAGGCTCGATCCTTTGCACCATCGTCTTTGAGCATATTGATGAGATACTCTTTTTTGATAGGCGTATCAAATGGCATGTGTTTAACATACCAGCCTACTTCTGGCGTATGGCTTAAGTTGACGAGCATGATGGCCCAACACGACGGAGAATTCAATCCAAGGCGTTTCAATACCCGAGCCGTCTCTGTCAATTTGTTCTTCTCTAACAATCCAGCATCGCGCAAAAAACGCTTAAAGAAGTCAAACATTGTAGAACCAAGATCGTGGTTTTCTAGAAAAGCATCTTGCTTTTCAAAGAATGATTGAATCCACTCGTATTTGGGAGCATGGTCGGCGTAACAATCGATCGTGGTTGATTTCATCGTTCCTAATCCTTTGGGCTGTTCGAGAGATTGATAGACAAGACAACCTCCGCTTGGTTTATGACAATTGAGACAATGACGGCAATCATCGGCTATGACGACGCGACCATCGACAAACTTGAGGCATCCATGTGGGCAATCGGCTTGGCATTCTCCACACTCGAGGCAATATGCCGCCTTGCGAAATACTTGTTTAATGAGCTTCGACGTCGTCGGCGAATTGCGAACGAGTACTTCGGGTAAAGATACGGTCAACTTCTCGCCATCGTCTACCACACCAAATGAATGCGTTTCTCCGGCACGTTGCAATGTGCATTTGTGACCATCGAACACAAACCGCCCGAGCGTCTTGAGCCATTCTGTCCACTTTTGCGTTGCTCCGACGACCTCGATAGTGTTAGATGCTTTTTCTTTGTAGCGAATCGACATGCCCGCGAGATCTCGTCCATTGCTTCGCTTCTTCCAACCACCAATATCGATAAAATGATCGGCTTCTTCTTTCGACGCGAATCCACGACCGTCGCATTCTCGTATGACTTGTATATATTTTGCAACTTCATCGGGATAACATCGATTTCTCATATATTCATGGCGATCGCAAGCCATCGGGCATACGAGACAACCAGCTCGGCTATTCCCTTTCTTATATGCCTCGTTGAGAATCAAATCGTGTTCGTAAATATACAAATAGACTTCTGCCGATCCCCAATCGAGAATCGGATTACAACTGTATTGCCCTTTGTGTTTTTTGCCGTATGACGTATATTCATAACCGCTTCTCTTGACGCTCTCTTCACGTCTCACGCCGACAAATGCCATTTCGACGAGGTCGCTTTTTCCGACGATTTCCCGCAAAAGCAATAATTGAGGCGTCGTTTTATGGACACTACAACACCAGCGAATTGTATTCGATGGCGGACCAAATCGACGCCAGTTTTCAAGGGCATCAACTTCAGATTTCGCAATAAAAAACCTTATGCCTTTCGACTCGCACGAAAGTTTGGCGCGTTCTACGGCTTCGAGTGTGTCGGGAAACTCCATTCCTGTGTTGCCAAATATGACGACGAATTCATCGTGCGGAATCGCCCGTTGCACGATATCCAAATTGACGACGCTATCTTTTCCACCACTAAAAGAAACGTGGAAGATATCGACCTTGTTCCGATACTTGCAATATTCGCGATACACTTGTTTAATCGTATCTTGCGAGAGCACTTGCATCAATTCGCGGTTTTTTTCGACCATTTTTGGGATATCGACGGCGACGAGCACATCGCCGCAATCCGAATCGTCGACGACGATGAGTTCGGGGGGCGTATAGAGCGATCCGCCTTTCGTCTTTGCAATCGTTCTCCCTCGATAGATGTAATTATTCGCCTCGGCCCACATGATGGGAGCATCGTCGTTCTTGGGGTAGCTCCAATATTTGTCGAATCCCAAGATGTCGAGCTCGCGATAATAAACCGGGCGCGGTTCTTTGCTAAATTTGAGTTTGTCGTTGGTGAGCAATAGCCCCCCCGTTTCGACATCCCATATATAAGAATACATTACACGACCTTATGTTTTTGAAATTGTTGCACTCTCGCGCGTGCGCATTTGACGACTTCGTCGATCTTGGCAAACGCCTTTATTGCCAAATACCCATTTTCGTAGAGGCGCCTCAGGGCATCGTTTGTCGTTTTCCAGGTATCGTCGCAAACGAGGGCATCGATTGCCATCTCGTCGAACGATCGAATCGCACTATCGCGCCTACCAATGGCACCATACGTGCCCCTACGGCAAAACCCTTGGTGCAACAAAACAAACGATTGGCTACAGTGCGCGACATAGCTTTCGAGGAGATAATTGTTCCAACTCAAGCCGCCACCGACGTGCGGCAAACGCAAATGCAAATGCTGCAACGATCGAAACGGCGTGTAATCACCATCGATCAAATTGCCGAGAGCGGCATCAATGCGTAGCACGTCGAATTCAATCGCCTCGGGCACGACGAGCGTGTCTTCGTCGATGCGCAGCATCGCTTCCATCACTTTGTCGATATACATGTTGCCGCCATTGACTTCGTCGGCAAATTCTTGCAACTCGTCGAAAGTCAAACGCGTTCTTTTGCGACAAAAATCGACGATGACCGTCGACATATCAACTTTTACGCCTTTCGCACTCATCACGCGGCCATTAAAATCGAATTGGTCGCCCAATAACACGGCGAGGCAATTTCGCAATCCATACGTCGTAAAAGACTCGATATCGTCGGCGACCGACGGCATTTGGCGGCGCATCGCCGATCGCAATTCTTCGTCGATGGCATAGCCCTTTCGCGCGATTTCCTGCCCTATCCATTCGGCAATAAAGCGCAATCCTTCGGCAGAAATCGGCAAATTCTTTGCAAAAAAGAAATATCTATCAGATTCTTGATTTTTCTTAGATGTAATGACAACATCTTCTCTCGAATGACTTAAACCTTCCTTGATGCCAGTTTCCGATAAAAACCACAGTTTCTTTGCCAACTCAGAGGCGCTCATCGGTTCGTATTGCGATTTCAATATGCGTCGCACGTCTTCGGCAAAACTCGGCCTCCGATCGTCGCGACAAATGAGATAGCCTGTCTTTTTCAACTTCTTCGTGCCAAAGGCGCTGCTCTTCGATGGAACCGATTCGAGCAATTCGACGAGCGCATCGGCGTCGCCGCAACCGACGAATAGTTCTTCTCGAATGCGATCTCGATATTTCGCGACGATGACGTCTAAGCATACGCACGTCGCTCCGATGTCGAAGGCTCGCTCGATGAAGTCCCACATTTCGCGCAACAATTGGTCTTTTTTGGCTTCGTCGTAGACGAACAGTTTCCCGTCGCGCTCCTCCCCCATCTGCCGCAAATGTGCCTCGAGGGCTTCGCGACGAAGTCGCAAATCGACGTCATAACACTCGCGATATCGCCTGCAGAATTGGGCAAACATCAACGACGATCGATAATCATAGCCCGCCGAAAACGATTCGCGCATCACCTTTGCCAAGCGGCCATCGAGTTCGCCATCGTCGAGATCACACACATAGATCGGCATATTTGCTTCGACACCACTTTCGCCGCACTCTCGGTCGGTTTCGATACATTCAGGGGCATTGTTGCATTTGCTCGCGCCATCGGCGATATCGGACACGTAGATCGCCGAGGCGCGATAATACCAAGCATTGGACGATTCACCAAAGACAGAGCAGTTGTTTTCAAAAACGGCGATTATCGCTTCGCGCGGCAGATCGAAACGCGCGGCAAACGAACTGCAAATGGCATCGATCGAGCAGCTGTTTTGAAATATCGACAAGATGCGAACGAGTTTTTCTTTGAGCGAAAAATGCTTCAATTGCGAAGCATAGAGATCGATCGCTTCGATCAAAACTTCGGCATCGTCTATGCATGCCGAATCTTTCCGTTGGGCATACTTTCGATATGCTGGGAGGAGTTGCCCCAAGACGACCGAATAATAATCGCCATTGGTCGCCGAATAATAAGTTTCTTCGCCGATCGCCTTCGATTCGAAGACGCCTTCGACGTCGGTTCGCAAGACGCCGCGAATGGCGAGCATCCCATCGCTCCAAACTTGCGCAAAGGCATCGGCAAGTGCGGCGAGCGTGGCATAGACGCTGTATTTGGCGAGCACATAACAAAGCCCTGCACGTACAGTCAGCCTACGCAAGACGCCATTTTCATACGCCACGATGGCGCGCAAAGCTAGAGCCGTATCTCGCCCGACGTCGTTCATCTCGCCCCCCTGAGCCATTCATTCGCGCGACGTGCAAACGGGCACATTGCCAAAGCGGCTTTTGCCGACGAGGCAGAACGAGATCGAGCCTTGGCAAGATCAGTCAAATTTAATTCAGTAGAACCAGTCGGGGGGGGGTAAAAATATTCAGTAGTTTCACAACATATCTCACATGCACACACACCCACAAACGGGCGATTTAACGCCCTAGTAGGTGTATAGAACAAATCGAAGTCGATTTTCAAGGAGTTTTTTGCATGAGTTTACTGAACACATCCCAGTCCCCCTAACTAGCCACCTGCGGCGCCCCCAAGGGCTACTCGCCCCCTCGCCCTAGCTCTACTGGGCTTTGGCTCGACGTTTCGCATGCGCGACACGAGATCCGTCACCTGCACACGGTTGCGCCTTGGTCTATTGCAAATCTTTCGCATCGATGAGCAGTTTTTCGATAGTCAACCGACGGGATTGACGATCGCGTCGCGATTCGTTAGAATATTGCGAGAGCTTTCTCGACTTCTTTGGAGTACCGTAGCCCGCAAGTGCTTCGACGACGACAACGAAGAAGAACATATATAGATGTTATTGAGCTAACAGCGGCACAGCTTGGAGGCAGAATTTATGAGCAACAATAAGATCCCATTCTTATCTGCACTATTCATCGTGAGCAGTGTGGCTGGTTGTACGCTAGAAACCTTAGACTGCACAGAAGACAATGAAAGCGATTTTTGCACGGCAAATACACTTTGTATCGATGGCGCATGCCGACAAGCTAACGCCGGAGAAAGATGCTCGAACCATACGCAATGCGCAGAAAAATCGTTGATATGTCGCAACAATCAATGCACGCCCGGCACGCGTTGCACTCAAAACAAAGACTGCAAAAGCACAGAAATCTGCGAAGCCGATGCGTGCAAAACGGTGAAAATTGGCGACAAGTGCTCAGAAGATACAAATTGTTCTTCTGGATTGATATGTATCGATAACAAATGCGAATCGGGCACGCGATGCAAAAGCAATAACGATTGCCCCGAACTCGAGGTTTGCATCAACACGATATGTCGTGAAACCCACTTGGAGAGCCCGTGTACAAACAATTTCGAGTGTTCGGGCAATCAGATTTGCTACGGGAATATTTGTAAACAAGCATGCAAAAGTAGCGACGATTGCGGCATCAACGAAATATGTAGCGACAAAGTTTGCAAAACATCGAACGAAGGCGATACATGTGCAAATCACGATGAATGCACAGCTGAATACGCATGCATCGCGGGCGTGTGCAGTGCGGGTCGACGATGCTTCTCAGATGGCGATTGTGCAGACCCCGAGCAATGCGATTCTACCGACCATATATGTAAGATTCTGACTCCTCCTCCCCCACCTGTCGATCCTACATGCACTCGTGATTCCGATTGCGAAGAGAATCAAGTTTGCCTCGATAGCCATTGCATCGAAGGACGGCGATGCCTAAAGACACCGACTTATTGCTCTAACGACAATCAACAACTGACGATTTGCGACGAAAACGGTCTCATCGAATCAGAAGTCAAATGCGATGCCAATCAAACTTGCTATGAAATCAACGACATCGCTTTTTGCGGTCATCTATGCACCACCAACGACGACAAAAAGTCGTTTTGTGCGCCAAATATCAAAATGCGTTTTACTTGCAGTGTCACCGATGGCGTTCCTTCATACAGTTTAGACAATTGCGGTAGGGGTGACCAACAAAGCGTTTGCATTAACCCCAATACCGACAATACACTATCTCCTAAGAATGAAACGTCTTGTGCCATCACGAACACTTTGCCACTATCCTACGAGTGTACTTACAGCAGCACGGATAAGAAAGTTACCTACAACATGTGTTTTCACAATCGTTGCGAAAAGCTAGAGAATACTACAACTTTTGAAACTAACCCATGTTTATACAACCGAGTGCTTTGCAAAGAAGATAATATTCACTACGTTAGAATCAATAGTGCTTACATCTATTTCTTCGATTCACCACCAGCAGCATGGGATTTTATTTACTGTGCCAAAAGACCTCGAACAAACGATCAAACATCGTTATCGTATCACACGTGTTATAACAACAGAACTAAGATTTTTGACATTCGCTCTTTTATGAATCTCATTAAAGACCTGTCTGTTTGCGACACTAAATCATCAAATTATAACAAAGAAACATGCAACGGTTACAAAACGAAAATTAAAAATGCCATGGACAATCCATCTATACTCATGTGTTGTCGGCCAGATTCTGATTTCATGATTAGACCTGTTTATTATAACATCTATGCGATTGAGCCATGCACCAGCTTAATATGGACTGGTTCTAATTCTTCGTATGTATATGATTTTCAGGATGTTGCTCGGGCTGTCCGCAAAGAAACGGGCAGTAGCTCACCAGTGCCCGACGTTACAGCTTATCAAATAGATGGTGATCATGCCGTCGCAATGATGGATGACTCAAACGCAGCGTGCTATAATGATAACACAATGTTATTATACAAAGAGGAAGATGAATTGCTTTCTGCCTATATGAAAGCTCGTGGCTACATGAAATTTACTCATTTCAGTGCCCCAGAAAAGTATCGAGAACAATCCATTTGTGAGCGCGACGATAAGGGATTTCCACTTTGTAGCTTAGTATGCGATGCCAAGCTCGTACCTATGTATTTTATCGATCAATACGTCTCTCAACTCAAATCGACTCAACGCCCCGTCACATGCCGCATAAGTGCAAAATCGAGTGAAATCGACGCCATTGATATCGAAATCGACGGAGAACAAAAGACGGTTGGATTCTGCCCGCCAAATACTCGACTCCAGGGGTGCAAAGATGGCGAGCAAGCCATGTTGCGATCGATTAAGTGCTCACCGAACTAGCAACGGCCCAAGAACGCGAAACAGTAGCGTTCAATGATTCGACGACGCGAAGTCGGCGATTCGCGCTTTTCAACCGCCAAATTGCTGGCTAGACGTCGACGAAATAGTCATCGCTCGCGTCATCTCGAATGACGTGCCCCATCGAACGAAACTCGAGCACAGCGGCGTCCCAGAGCATCTCGGTCGACACGTGTTGGCCGATCGATGCCGCTTTGATGCAAGCGCGAAACGTTGCATTTTTGATATGACCGCCGCTCATTTCAAATGCCTCGCCGAGTCGCATGAAATCGATGTCGGCGCCGCGCGCCTGATCGGGGAGCAAGACTTCCCAAAGTTTGGCGCGTTCGCGTCGATTGGGCATGTCGAAAGCCACCTTGAACTGGATGCGTCGTGCGAGTGCTTCGTCGAGGGAATCGGCGAGGTTGGTGGTGAGAATCGTCATGCCGTGATATGCCTCGAGCTTTTGCAAGAGGTAATTGACTTCGAGATTGGCATAGCGGTCGTTCGACGATTTGACATTCGTTCGCTTGGCGAAGAGCGAATCGGCTTCGTCGAAGAGGAGAATGGCTTGGCTTTTTTGCGCGTGTTCGAAAATGCGAGCGAGTTTCTTTTCGGTTTCGCCAATGTATTTATCGACGATTCTCGAAATATCGACGACGTAGAGCGCTCGCTTGAGTTCGTGAGCGATGACGCCAGCAGTGAGGGTTTTCCCCGTTCCGGGCGGGCCAGAAAACAAGACGCTTAGCCCCGATGCCTGCGACATTTTGCCAAATCCCCATTGATCTGAAACGAAATCGGCATAACGCGCGTAATTGAGGATTTCGGCAATGACGTTTGAAGTATCTTCCGACAAGACGATATCGCGGAGCGAAAGCGGCGTTGCCTTGAGCTCGGCTAGCCCACTGAGCTCGCGTCCACGCGAGGCGTGGAGTATTTGGGCAAGCCTTGGCCCCGAAATCGGCTCAGATGGATTTTGTGCGCGGCATTCATCGATCGTATGGGCAATTTCTCCCATCGTGAGTCGATAGCTCGTCGAAATGTATTTGGCCGTATCTTCGACGTCTTTATCGCTGAGAATGGGATCTAGAGCCGATTTCCACAAGTCAAATTGCGCATCGCGCGATGGGAGTTGGCAGAAGATTTCGGTGCATGAACCAAACCATTGGGCGATGATGGGAAACCGCGTTTCGGAAATGATCACGACGGATCCCGAAAAGTTTTCCAATCTCTTTTGGAACAGGGAGGCGACAGCCGCCATGACGCGTTCGACTTCTGGCGCCGGAGAATCATCGCATCGGAAGACGAGCACGGCTTGGAGCAACCGCGCCTCGCGCAACCATACGCTCGAAAGTTGCAAAATCCGACTTGGCGCATCGTCGGGCGTCAATTGAGCGAGGTCGATTTCGATAGTCGGAACTGCAGCTTGGGCGGCACATTGCCGCACAAAACTCCTGCGTCCGTAGCCTCTAGGGCCGATGAGATGAATTCTAGCCTTGCTCTTTTTGAGGGATTTCGTCACGCTTTTCTTAAATTCTCGATCTAAGATGAGCTGTTTTTCGGGCAAACAGGGCGGGCAAACCGTTGCATATTCGAGCGTCGTAGCGTCGTCATAACCGGCTAAAAATAGGGCGATGCGATTGGGTACGCTCAGCGGTGCGAGCCCTGGCGGCGTGAGATTGTGCCATTCGTCGTGCATGCCTACGTCGATTAGGGCATAACTCCGCAATGGCATATCGGTCTCTAGTTTTCGCAAAATGGCACTCGGCGAATGATCGACATCGGCGAGTAGTTCGGCGTAGAAAAAACCTGGGAAAATCGTCGTGTCGAGCCCCGATGCGAATTGATAGAGGCGCAATACGTCGTGATCGATTTGCGGCGCGGCGACAGCACATAAAAGCAACAGTTCATCGTCGGTAAGCTGAAACTCTGCCTGAATGCGTTCGGGCATGAGAATGTCGAGTTTTTCCAAGGCATCGTTGGCTTCGAGTCGTTGTTGAATAAAGCCCCGAAACCACGCCAAATGGTTTTCGACATGTTCGAGCGGAACAAATCCCAGCCGATCGAGCCATTCGTCTTCTTTGTCGGCTTGGCCAATAGCTCCTGTATTGAGAAGGACTTCGCGAATCGAAACTCCGTGGAAGTCGATCTTTCCGTCGTCGTCGAAAGCCCTTGCGCCATGGCGTCGAATATATCGCAAAACGAGTCCACGCATGAGTTGCAACATGAAGTGGAGTCGTTCGCTTGGAGAGGAAAACGCCAATTGTTCCATCGAATGGTGTTCTGTTGGATTCTCATCCGATGGTGGATTGGGAGATGTAAACACTTCGTCTTGCGTAGGTTCGTCGTGCAACATGAAAGGAAATCACTCCTCGAAACAGGGATTTATCATTCGCCGAGATCGGCATCGATGCGCTCAAAACTCATCGACGAGGGCGTCATGAACAACTGGGCGAGGTCGATGTGATACGCCCCTCCGGGTTTCCGACAATAGAAACGAAGCGTTGTCTTTTCTGCTCCCGTGCTGAGTTCAGGTTCGCCCCCATTGGGAGCGCCATCGACACTCGAAACGTTGTCTTGACTCTGGTCGGCAATGGCCACGACGACCGACGCCATCCGCTCGACGAAGAGGCTTCGCTTTTGTCCTTCTAGCGTTTGAGCGACGTCGACGAGGCGTTCCAAAAGCGGTCTAGCGTCTTCAAAATCGCCTTTGCCAATGCATTTTTTGCGATCGCTATCGACGAGATATGCCCATCGTTTGGGCGATTGATCGAGCACCTCGATGCCATCGCCATCGGATCGCTCGCTATAAAAGAGAATAAACCAATGCGCAAAGCGCAACGATGTCGGTTCGAGTTCTGCATTTTGGGGCAATTCAGCGATGTATTGAGCGGCAGTTTCATACGCCGCCTTATCTTCGCTACGCTTCGACATCCAATAAAACTTCGTTTCCTCGGCTAGCGTTTGGCGGGCGCTAGGGGCAGCGGCGTTGGAATCGGGTTGATGATTCATCGTAGGTCCTTGAGTTTCGCTCGAATCCGACGCCGTTGCCACGCGGGGTTGAGCCGTTTGCGACAAATCGTCTTGCGAAATGCGATTACAACTGCACATCGTGGCAACGGCAACGATAGAAAATATCAAAAAAGCGCGTATTCTCATGCGACTAACTCTTTGTCGATTTTTCTTCCTCGACCTCGGAAGACCCGCTTTCAGGTATCACCTCGCCATAGCCCTCGCCGACAAACCAATCGAGCAATCCCTTTGGCGTCATCTCGCCCTTTTTCTTTCCCATAGCCGGGGCCGCATGATACGAGGCATAAGTCTCGGCAAATTCTTCTTTGGGGCAACGGAACTGATAACAGCTGATCTTGTCGTTCCAAGCCGAAAGATCGAAAGTGAACCACGGTTGGCCGGCATAGCCTTGATGGAAAGGACGATTCATGCCGCGCATGGCGTCGTTGTGATTGTAGTGGGAAGAATTGGCGCCTTGCGCTCTCCAGAGGTGATAGAGAAGGTTTGTGTCGCACGTTTTGTTAGTCAGTTTATCGACGAGTGCATCGGCATCGATCGACGCATCGGCAGATTTTTCGACGGCACTTTCGACGAGGTCGGTCAATGCAGTCACGGCGCTACCCCATTTACCGGCATAACTCTTTTGATCTTGGGCGAGATAGGCTATGCCGACGTCTTTGGCGATTTTGAGTTCGGCATCGGTCAGAGTGCCATCGTAGGGCGATCCTGCAATGCTCTTGATCATTTCATCGACGACGCGGCTCGGCACATCGGGCGTTTCTTCCCATTTGGAGACGTTGCGCATCGAACTCCCTGGGCCAGAAATCTTCCACCCAGCATTTCCATCGACGATGTGCCCGAGTTCATGAGCCGTCGTCATATCCATCATAATCGTATTATTTCTACGATCGGACGAATGATCGCTGTGCCCGCTAACCTTTCCCTTCCCATCATTCCGAGGGGAGACGATTTCCTTCATCGTCTCACTGCCGGCGAGGTAATTGACATAATAGACGCCCGTCGTGCTGTTTGAATAGCCGTAAGCCGCACCACCAAACGATTTGTCGTCGAGGTGCATGAGACATTGAATGAGGTCGAGGTCGGATTGGGGCAAAAGTGTATAAACCTTATACACTTCGATGAGCCCTGCCGCAGTCCAATCGAGGGGCTTCTCTTTGAGCGCAATGGCCTTTGCCTTGTCATTGAGCTTGTCGTGAGTCTCGGCGCGGCTGTCGATGACGGTCACGCCAAAGCGCAAATCGATCATTTCGATGAGCAATGCCGGGTCGCCGACGTCGTTGTATAGACAATCGAGCGCGGAATTTCGCTCGGCAACGGGCATTTCCGTCATGATTCTATGCATCAAATCGGCATCGGCGGCGATTTCTGCCAGATTATCGGAACATTGGAATAGCTCGACGAGTTTGGCGAGTACTTCTTCTTTGTTGAGATTGCTGGTCATGCCAGTGGGCGTCTTGTCTTTCTTTGAAAAGAAAGACTTAATCGACGACCAAATGCCTTTGAGAAAACTCAAGATGGCCGAAACGCGTGCGTTATCTCGTTCCGATGCTTGATCGGAATAGACGTTGAGCAACGCCGTCACCTGCTGTTTTGTCGTTCCCTTGTCGACTTGTTGCGTCGTTTGTTCCGCTTGCGCCGATTTATCTGTAGCGGCATCTTTTTTTGTCGACATTCCCTTCATCTTCGCGACGGTCTTGTCGGCTTCTTTTTTCGGCGCACGATTTGCCCCTTCTTTCGTCGTTTTTTTCGACTGAACTAATGCGTTCTCCGCCATGTTTTGTACTCCTCAATTTCAAAATTCACCATTCACATCAAAAACAGTCACTCATTTTGAAATGATATCACAAACAGTCGATTGTTCCATGTTAAAGGATCGGCAACTGCAAAAGATTTCTCAGAGGAATGGGATTGCTTTTACCCCCGGCGTTGCCGGGGAGCAGGCGTGTCTGGTCGGAAACCCCTAACGGGGTTTAATATGAATTGAACTTTCGATTCCTCCGGCGTTGCCGGGGGCTACTCGCGGAAAGCCCTAACGGGCTTTTTTAATGTCCCTCGCCAAATCTGTCACATCTGCCGCAGGCAGATGTCTATTCCCCATCGCACAATCTATCGCGCCCGCCGAGGCGGGCGTCTAGTCCCCCTCGCAAAATCAATTACGCCCGCTCTGCGGGCGTTCCCTCCTCGCAAAATCAATTACGCCCGCTCTGCGGGCGTTCCCTCCATCTCCATTTATGGAGAGGGGGTGGCCGACAGGCCGGGGGTGAGGTCAAAAGCCAGCGCGAGAGATCAAAATCTATAAAAACGAAAAAAGGCCAAAACTGAACAGTTTTGACCATTTCCTCAAGAAAACCAGAGAGAAGTAAACGCTGATAAGTACGAAACGCAATGCTATTTCAATTGCGCATGACCACGAAATTCAAATTGAATCCGTTAAAGGAGGTGATCCATCCCCACGTTCCCGTAGGGATACCTTGTTACGACTTCACCC
>SFMP01000165.1 GCA_004554395.1 Myxococcales bacterium
CACCGCGCATTTCACCGCGCATTTCACCGCGCATTTCACCACTCATTTCCCCGCGTCTAAAGACTTCTTGCATAAAACTGTCCATTTTATCTTTCCTCCTAGGTTGAATCGATTTGAATTGTTTTGCGACAACTTGGTCGAGCATCTCGTCGGCGCTTTGACACGAGAAGTCGTGCGATATTTTACCAACAGGCGAGTTATCATGCAAACTGCCATTGACGAAGTAGATGCGCGTGCCGAATCCTAGGTCGCGGTTTAGATCATCTTTGATGACATAGTGATTGACGAGTTGATTATTGCAGAATCTTCCGTCTTTGACGAAGAAAATGACGCAAATGCGAGGTATTTCTGAATATGATTTGAGTTTCTGAAAATAGCGCATTTTGATGGCTGCACCATAGAAATCGGCACGCATGGGCAAATCGTCGGTCGAGATGTTTTGAATTTCGATGTCGTAGTAGTTTCCTTCGGTGTCTTTGGCAAAGACATCGAAACGCACGGAATGACCGAGTGCATTGTCGATACAAGTTTGCGTTTTGACCTCGGTGACGGTGAGATCGTCTTGTTCGATAACGGCGCGAATGATGTGTTGTGTCGTGAAGATATCGCTAAAGAAAGCATTTGCCACAGCATCGGAGAAGATCGTCATGTTGGCATACGCATCGCGCAACTCTTCTTCTGTGAAATAATCGTAAACGCCTTTGCGGGGATCCTTTGACATAGCCAGTACCTCGTCGTTGGTGTTTGAGTTGTAAGAGCACAATAATTATCGCACAGATGAATAGGTGTTGGCAATTGCTTTGCGTCTTTTTTTGTCGGTCTAGACAATGGGGGATGCGTGATGCGTACTTGGAATGCACGTGATTTCGCAAAAAAAATCACAGCATCGATTATTATGTGATAGAAACGCGCGATTTTGGGTGCAGAATCGGGAGTTTGCCGTGTCGGGTGTGCATTTGCGTCGAAATATTATGTGGCTTTGCGTCGTTTGGGCGATTTGGCTCATGCCGTGTGCTCAAACACATGCGCAAGCGGAGAGTCCTCACGAAGGGATCGAAGGACTCAATGGATCGGCGTATTTCGATTTTGCGTTCCGAGATACGCCCAATATCGTTGCCTCTGGGCATATCGAAGGTGCGCTAGCCCAAGCCGAATCGGAACTCGATGGCGATAGCACCGACGACGGGCAATCGTCGGGAACCGGGCTGATGGGGGAAAAATCGGTCGACGATCAAAAAACGTCAATCGTTCGATCGACGTCGAGTGAGGCGCATTTTCGCGTCTCAGATCTCATTCTCCACTGTACGAATGCGTTTTGCGAATCGCCCGAAAACGTCGAAGCCCTTTTGCGTTCCACAGGGCTCACGCTTGGGCACGAAACGACGAAAACAGACCTCGCCATATCGATCGAACGGCTGCGAAAGACGGGCTTTTTTAGCAAGATAACGCAAGATTTGTCGTTCGATGGATCGCGCGTTGCCGTCGCGTTTAACACCGAACCGCATACGTTTGTGAGGCGGATTGAAATCGACAATAGCGGCGCACTCTATCCGTCCGAAATCAAAAAAAAGATGATGATTCGCGTCGGTGGTGCACTTTATCCTCGCACGGCACTTTTGAAAGGCAAAAATCCCGATGCCATGGAAAAATCTGAACTCATTGCCATGGCGCTCGAAGACCAAGCCGACAGCTTGCGACGGCTCTACGTCAAAGAGGGATATTTCGATGCGAAAGTCGACATTGGCATTGAAGAAGTCGAAACGAATCGCGTCGATTTGCACGTCAATGTTTCGAATGCCGATGGCTATGTGTTGGGGAAAATTTACGTTCGTGGGCATAAGGTGCGATCTTATTCGGAGATCGAGTCGCTTTTTCGTTCTTACTTTAGCTATTTTGGTTATGTGAAGAAGACCGATATCGAAGATGCCGTGCAGGAATTTATCGCGAATTATCGAGAAGCAGGTTATTACCAAGCAAAGCTCGATTACGTCTCGCGTCGCGTCAAAGAAAACCGGTCGATCGACATCTTTCTTGATTTGCACGAGGGCGATAAATGGGCCGTTGAATTCGATGGCAACGAATCCCTGAGCGCGAAAGAGTTATCGGAGGCGCTGACGTTTCAATCGTCGGGGTATGTCGATCAGGGCGAGTTGGCGGCGTCGATCGAGGCGATAAAAGCGACGTATGTGTCGGCAGGATATTATTATGTGAAGGTGACGGGTGAAATCTTGCGCCATGGCGCAGGTGATGCCCATAGCATATTGTTTCACATCGAAGAGGGGCAACGCGTCGAAATTGGGCAAATCGAATTCGATGGAGCGAGTGTTTTTTCGCATTCTGAGCTACTGGACGAGATAAGTAGCCATGAATATTCGGCGCTCGGGTCGGGGGCTTATCCGCAACGCGCGATGATTGCCGACGACGCCGCAAAAATCGTCGATGCGTACCGCAAACGCGGCTACCTCAATGCCGATGTCGTCGGATGGAACCTCGCTACGACCGACCAAGTCGGTCGGCTCAAGCTGACGTTTATCATTCGCGAAGGCGAAGTGTCGCATTTTGCGCATCGATTATTGCGTTATACCGACCGCGAGACATACGACGATTTCGATGTATTGATCGATAAGCCCGAAAACGATGTCTTTAGCGATTACACGTTTCGCGCCGAGCGCGCTGCGATAACGAAGCAATTGCGCTTGCGCGGGCATGCGACTGTATCGTCGCAGTCGACGTGTACATCTTATACGAGCGATGGTGCCGTCGCCTCGGAATCGACGTGCGATGTCGCCGATTTCGCTGCCGCTTGCATGCCCGACGATATCGAGGCGTTGTGTCAGATCGTCGAAACGCGCAGCGGAACGATGGAGCGGTGCAAACGCCATTACGATACAGAATATGGGATCGAAGGCGAGCCCGAATGCAAGCCGAAGAACGGCATCACGGGGACGCAAGTCGACGTGACTTATGATGTCACGCTCGGGCCTCGTTTTGTCTTTGGCGACGCGTTTATCCATGGCAACGTCGTGACGCGCCAATGGGTCGTCGAACAAGATATTCCATTTAAGGCGGGCGAAATCTTCGACATCAATCGCATTATCGATGCGCGCGGGCTTTTGCGCCGTCGCACGATTTATCGCACGGCATCGCTCAATGCGATAGGCGTCGACGATGGTCTCGTTCAATCGTCGGAATCGGGCGATTCGACGTCGCTAGGGGAGCGATCGGTGCCTTTGACCGTGAATATCGAAGAGGGCGATAGGCGTTGGTTTGATTTCGCCATCGGCGTTTCGCTCACGGGGGGCGATTGGGTTTTGGCAGGCGAAATGGAATACGTCGAAGCGAATTTGCTTGGCACGGGCTGGGAATTGCGATTCTTGATCATGCCCGAGGCTCGGTTTTTCAATGCGTCGAATGAATTCGTATTTACGCAAAGATTTAATCAGAACTTTTTTACGCTTCTCACGCTATCGATTCCGATCGTTCCGGCCCAAGGGATTAATCTCGTTTCGCAGTTGTTTTACGATTTGCGCTATATTCCCGATACGAACAAAGAAGAAGCGGGTTGGCTCTTGGAATTGCAATGGAATGTGAACAAAGCCTTATTTACGGCACTTGCTTTTGAGCTCGAATCGTCGAATGCGTCGTCGTTTGGCGTCGATGTGAGTGATTCGCTGAGCGATTACAATGCGTGTTATCCGGTGACGTTTTTCATGAAGTGTCCATTTGCGTCGAAGAAGCAAGATTTCACGGTATCGTTGACGCCGCGCGTTTCTTACGACGGTCGGGATTCTCCCATTGCGCCCAAGAATGGGTTTTATACCGAGGCAAAAGTCAAGTTGGCATATTCGAATGCGAACGGTCTCTATGCGATGCCCGAGTTTCGCGTTTCGTATTTGGTAACCTTCCTAAAGTATTTTACGACGGCGTTTAATCTTCGGTGGGGATTGGGATTTCACAAATCCGATGCAACGATACCGCTTATCGACCGATATTTCTTAGGCGGTTTGAATATGCGCGGCTACGATAACGATGCCCTAGGGCCGCGGCTCTACGATCCGAGCAAGCCAGGCATTGCGACGAATGAGGCGGCAGGCGGCGAAACGATGTTCAACTTTACGGCGGAATTGCGCTATCCGATTTGGAACAACATCGGGTTATATGGCGCAGTATTCGTCGATATGGGGGCTTTGACGCAGAGCTTGCCGACCGATGGAACGGCGCGCGATTATTTTAGGGAATTGTTTGTCGAAGAGATGCGATACACGGCAGGGCTTGGACTTCGTTGGCAGTTTAGCGAATCGATACCGCCGATCGTCGTCGATTATGGATTTATCATCAATCGTCGACGTGGCGATCCGGTTGGGAATTTTAGTCTCAATATTGGGTATTCGTTTTAGCAATGTTGTCGATCTCGAGCGTTGCGGTGTTTGCCTGCGGCAAGCACCGCAACAGCGCGCCGTATTTGCGTAGCAAATAGGCGCGCCGCGTAGCCGTATTGGGCGTAAGCCCAATAGGCGCAGCACGGAGCCGTATTTGCGCAGCAAATAGGCGCAGCACGGAGCCGTATTTGCGCAGCAAATAGGCGCAGCACGGAGCCGTATTTGCGCAGCAAATAGGCGGAGTAAGAAAAAAGAAAAAAAGGCTCATGGCAAAAAAGACGAGTGAAAACAAGGGGTAAGGCGAGTGGTGGAGTGTGCAAAGTGTTGAAATTGGTGCGTTGTTTGCGTGGTGGAAATGATTTTTTGTAGGGTTGCGTTGTTGTAGAAAGGACGCGTATTTTTGGAGGCGTATGGCGGGGATGTTGAAAAAGGGCATGACGCTCATCGAAATCGTTATCGTCGTCATGATAGTGGCGGGTCTGATGACGCTTGCGGCGATTGGGTTTGGTGTTATCGGCCAGTCGGATGTGAGTAGTGAGTCGTTGCGCTTGAGTTCGGCGATTCGTTATACGTTTACGTCGGCGGCGACGACGAACACGACGTTGCAGATGAAGCTGGATTTCGAGGCGCAGACGTTTTTGGTCGAGAAGCTCGACGTGCATGGTGGATTGAGTGAAGATGCGCTGCGAGGGACGACGTTTCAGTCGGTGCGTTCGGGTGACGATGAACGCAAGATTAGAGATTCACGAGCGAGCCTTTTAGACAAAGAAGATTCGAAATTTGGGTCGGTCACGCGAACTCCGGTCGACGATATGTTCATTTCGGGCGATGATGCAAAGCTCGACGATGGCGTTTATTTTATCGGTTTGATGACGTCTCACCACGATGAGATACAGACCGATGGCGTGGGGACGATAAACTTTTTTTCGAACGGATTTGTCGAGCGTAGTGTGATTTATTTGGGCGATGAGGCGGCGCGCGAGGGGCGAGAAGGGGGGATTGTGTATACGGTTTCGGTCAATCCGTTGACGGGACAATCGACGGTGGAGCCCGGGCGAGTTGAGATATCGTCGTCGTTTTTCGAAGAAGAGGAGGACGACTGATGCGGCGCGGCTTTACCTTACTCGAATTGATGATCGCCGTGTTTATTTTAGCGATGGCGGTGGCTGTGCTCTTGGGGACGCAGTCGACGTCGATGCGCATGATGGGGTATGCGAATAATACGTCGGTCGTGACGATGTTGACGCGCTCGAAGATGCAAGACATCGAATACGAAGTGGCGCAGACGGTAAAAAAAGAGGGCATTAAGGAGAAGTATGAAGAGACGATTGATGGGGATTTTCGGGATCAGGGATATGGCGATATCAAGTGGTCGGCGTTGATCCAATCGATCGAATTGAGCGATGATGCGTCGACGGATTTTGTCGACAGCGTGACGAAGCAAATTTATGGCGAAGGCGATGAGGGAGGCACGTTAAGCGGTAATACGACGATTACGCAGTTTTTGCCGATGATGGTTGGGTTTATGCCTCAAATCATCAATCAGTTGGGGCAGCGTATCAGGCGTATTACGTTGACGACGACGTGGGAGTATTTGGGCGTAGAGCAGACTTTGACGGTGTCGCAGTTCGTCGTCATTCTCGACGTCGGCGATGCGACGAACATGAGTGGTTCGTCGGTTTCGGGCAATACATCGGCCGATGGGAAAGATACCGAGAAGGCGGGCGAAGTTATCGATAACGATTCGAAGCGTAAGTAAAGATAATGCGAGTATTGACTGAAAAAATCGAAGAAAATTCGATATTGCGATGTGTACGTCGCGGCATGACGCTCATCGAGGTGATGCTTGCGGTTGGGATACTGGCGGCAGTGATGGCGGCGGGCTGGGGTTCGTATATTGCGGCGACGACGAATCAGCAACGCATGCAGGAGATCAACGATCGCCTTCACGGCGTCGAACAAGCGGTCAATCGCATCGTTCGCGATATGTCGACGGCGTTTATTACGGCGCATGGCGACGACGACTCGCAAACTGAAATTCGGTATCAGACGGGTTTTTTGGGCACGAGTGATCGGGTCGATTTTACGAGTATGGGGTATGTTCGCATGTTCCGAAATGAGAAAGTCGGCGATCAAAGTGAGATATCGTATTATTTAAAGGATATGCGCAATAGCGATGGCGACTTGGCGACGTATCTCGTTCGCCGCGAGCAGGCACCGATTAACGATGATTTTACGCGTGGCGGAACGATATTGCCGTTGCTCGACCACGTTTTGAGTTTTAAATTATCGTATTGGGACGATGCGAAAGCCGAACTGACGATCAGCGACGATGGTTGGGTCGATGAATGGGATACGGAGCATACGGATTACAAGAATCGGTTGCCGTCGCGCGTGAAGATCGAGATCGAGATCGAAGATCCACTTGGGAGCGATAAGCCGATGCTCATTTCGACGCAAGCGCAGATCCATTTGACGGAAGTTCTCAATTTCTAGGGCGTTTTGGCATGGATTGGGCGCATTTCGAGTATTTGTCGCATTGGGCACTTGTGGGATTTGGCATTGTTTTGTCGTGGAATTTGTTGTGTATTCGCGTCGTTTGGCAAAAGTGATACACTGGCATAGGGATGTGTAGCGAGAGACGTATGAGCGATAAAGATAATCAAAAAATACCGAGATATCAGCGACTTGCTAGGTTGCTCGATAAATTTTGGTCATTTTTGGATTATCGCGTCGTCGAGGCGAAGAAGGCGTCGCATCGGCGCGGTGTAGCCATTCTGTTAGTGTTGACGTATATCGCCGTGATGACGGCGACGGTCTTGTCGGGGTATTCGAATAGCCAAGTGAGTTTTTCGATATCGGCAAACGTCCGCGACGATCTCAAGGCGTATTATAAGGCCAAAAGTGCGCTCAATTTAGGGCGTCTCATGTTGACGTATCAATACGAATTGGAACAGGACGAGTTTTTTGGGCAACGGATAAAGCGATCGAATTTCCAGCTCTATCAGATTATGGACTTGCTCATGATGCCGTTTAAGACGGGGATTGTGAGCGTCGATGTACCGAATGCGGGTCGGACAATAGCGAGTTATAATTTGAAGGAGGCAGGTGTCGATGCGATGGGCGATGAGACGGGGGATTATACGGTTAAGGTGTATCCCGAGGCGGGGCGCATCAATCTCAATAAATTTAGCGGTGGTGCGAATCAGAAAGATCTCTATGAGCTTTGCATGATGTTTGCGAGCCCAGAATACGACGATTTATTCAACGCTCGTGGGTTTAAGTCGACGGGACTTTCGCGCATGGAATTGATCGCGGCGATGATCGATTGGGTCGATGGCGATAGCGAAAAGACGTTTATCAATAACGAATGCGTGCTCGAAGAATCGAGTGGCGATGAATCGAGTCTTTATGTCGATCAGCGCAAGAAATATAAAGTCAAGAATGCGAAATATACGACGCTCGATGAGCTCTATGAAGTGGCGGGCGTGGGCGATGATTTTATGGAGGCGTTTGGGGATGCGTTTACGGTTTATCCGGTCGAGAAGATAAACGTGAACTTGGCATCGGCAAAAGTTCTTTATTCTGCGCTATGTAACGCCGTCGACGTCGAGAAATCGGGCAATGCCGAGAACAAGATTTGGGCTTGTGCGGATCCGACGATAGGGACGCAGTTGTTTGCTTTGGCGATGGCGCTCGAAGGGTATCAGCAGTTTGTCTCGAATCCGATGAATTTGCTCTATTTGTATACGGTCGAGAACCAAACATCGGTCATTCCAGGGGTTGTGCCCAATGGGACGGTCGTGCCGTTTAGGACGGTTTCGGAGTTTTACAAAGTGCTCAAGGCATTGATCGAAGATTCGGAGCAGTTGCCGAAGTTTTTGCTCTATTCGCCGACGGCATATTTAATGTTTGGCGATCGCGTTTTGACGATGACTTCGGCGGGATTGGGTCTTTCTAACTTGACGTTTAATACAACTCAATTATACGCCAACATCACGACGTCGAGTCCGAAGGTGTTTCGCGTCGTCGCCATTGGTGAGTATGGTGGGACGAAGCGAACGCTGACGACGGTGATGGATTTTAATACGACGGGCGGCAAATATCTCTATTGGCGCGAGTACTGAGAAAAGATGGCAAATACGACGATAGGTTTAGACATAGGTGCAAGAGCGATACGCTATGTAGTTTGTAGTACGGAGGCGCAAAAGACGGAGATCCGTGCATTTGGCTCTGTTCCAGCACATGCGATATCCGATACCGATACTGCACTCGATTGGGATGTGGCGTACGATGCGATGGTGGAAATCATGGCGCCATATCGCAAAACGGCGCTCGATGGGATAGGTTTGTGCGTCGATCCGACGCGAGCCTTGACGCTTCACAAGATCATGCCGTTTAACGATCCGCGAATATTGGCTCAGGTCTTGCCGCAAGCCTTGAGCGATACATGGAATATCGACGAGGATACGCAGCTGGCTTTTGAAGTCGGGGAGTTTTTGAAAGGCGTTCAGACGGATTCCGACGAAGAAGCGAGTAGTGATGGGTACGATATTCACGTCGTCAATTACCCGAAGAACGTATTGAGAAGTGGGCTTGAGCGCCTCAAGGCTCACCAAATCGATCCGCACGTCGTGATGACGACGAACGATGCAGTCGGCGTTGCGCTGAGAACGCTCGTCGAAGTCCCCGCCGAATCGGCGTGGTGTATTCTCGATATTGGTGCAAACCAGACGGAGCTCTTTATATGTCAGGGGGGCTCGATATTGGCATCGCGAGCGTTTAAAGTCGGTGGATCGACAATCGACGATGCAATAGCCCAGGCGTTTGGCGTTTCGGAAGATGACGCGCGCCAGATAAAAGAAAATACGGCTTTTTTGGCGGTTCCTGGCACTGAATTGCAAGTTTATAATGCATTATTGAACGAAGGTCGGATCCAGCCTTGGAGTATCGATACCGTACAGCTCGCTCAAGTGACGGCGCAAGCCATGACGATGTTGCTTTCGGGCATTCGCCAGATGATGATGCAAAGCGTACGCAAATTGCACATCGAGCCGACGAATATCTGTTTGACCGGTGGTGGATCGAATTTATGCGGTCTCGAGTCTTGGCTATCGCAGTACTTTGGCGTTGAATGTCATTGTGGTTTGCCGTTTAAATCGTTTGTCGCCAATGGTCATCGGTTATCGGATTTATCGTCGATATCGATAGGGGCAGCTGCTGTCGCGGTGTGTGCACAAAAGAATATCGATGGCAAGTGCCCGCTCAATTTGCGTCGCGGCGATTTGGCGCACAAAGGGAGTTTGGCGGTCATTCAAGAAAAGAAATGGGTTTTGGCAGCGCTCGTCATGCTCGTGCTCATCGCCATGGTCGGCATGACGGTGACAAAGGCAAAGAGCGTGCAAGCAGAACACGATCGGATGCGCACAGCGCTCGAAAATGCCACGCAAGAAGTTTTTGGCAAAAAACTATTGAATTATCGACAAATCGAAGCAGAAATCGCCGATAGCCAAGGGTTTAGCTTTATTCCGGAGCGCACGGCGTTTACGCACTTTGCGTGGATATCGAGTCAAGTCAACGACAATTTGTCGGATGTCGAGATGGACTTGAATTCGCTCGATATCGATACGCAGCGAAAGATCGTGACGATACGTGGTGAAGTTTCGGGCGATGATGGGCTACCGAAATTTATGCAGTTACTCGAGCAATACGAGTGTTTTCCGAACGAAATTCAAGAGCCGAAGACGTCGAAGACGCGGGATCGGGTGGCGTTTACGTTACGCGTCGAAGCAACGCAGTGCGCATCGGGAGGCGATGGTGATTAGAAATAGGAAAGATGTTGCGCCATGTTGCGTTTGTGGAGGCAGTGATGAGTAAACCCCGAGCCTTGGAAGTGATAGAAGATAAGGTTACTACGGTAACTGGCCAATTAGAGCCGCGAGAGCGGGCGTTACTCGTTGCCGCCATTATCATCATCGTCGTAGCTTGCGTATTTACGGCGTTTAATTTTATTTACAAAAGCATAGATGCTCAGATTGCCGAAACCGAGGGGTATCGCCGATCGCTCAATTTTATTGCCGATAATCAGAGTACTTATTTGGCCAATCGTGCGAAGAAGGATGCGATGCGTCAGCGATTGCTCAATGCCGACTCGAAGGTCGTCAACAAGTTGACATCGATGGCGTCGTCGCTTGGTTTCGATGTGACGGTGACGCCGAAAGATCCGCATAAGACGTCGGATGACTCGGGGGCCGAAGAGCAAGAAATCGAAGTCACGATAAAGAACGTCGAATACAGCAAGTACTTGGAATACCTCGTTCAGATACACAAACTCGATACGCCGATATATATGCGGCATCTCAATATGACTCGCACGAGCGCACTTTCGAATTCTGACACGAAAATGTCGGGCACTATTACGCTCATGTCCTATCGATTGAAGGAACAAAATGCGACGTAAGATATTGCTCATCGCGGGCATCGTCGTCCTGTTTATGATTGCGTTTGTTGGCGCCATATTTTGGATGCTTCCCACCGATTCCATCCGCCATTTGGCAGAAAAGACGATCGAAAAGCAACTCAAGCAAAAGCAGAGCGTCGAAATCGAAGATCTCTCGATTAGCCCGTTGCTCAATGTGACGATGAAGGGGTTTCGAATGACGCCTCGAGTTGCCGATATGTCGGCTGCGGCTCTGGCGACCGAAGGTGGTACATTTGATGGCTATTACTGTGCGCCTTATGTCGAAGATCAGTCATTTGTCATCGATAAGATCTTTGTGAGCCCAACACTTTCTTCGCTGTTATCGAAAAAATATGCAGGAAAATTCGAGCTTAAACTACGAGATGGAATTATCGACGGTAGTGTAAAGACGATTGAAAAGAAAATGCAACTCATGGCATCGGGCAAGTCGATATCGCTCAACGAATTTGCCCTGCTTTCGAATGTGACGAAAACACAGCTCTATGGCGATTTGTCGTTCGACTTGCGAGCGACGACCGATGCGAACAAACTCGCCGAGCTCTCCGTCAAGATGAATTCGAATAACACGGTGATGTGTCCGAAGCGGTTTAAACTCAAAGCGCAGGGTATTCCGTATATCGAGTTTCCGTTTACGATATTTGGCAATATCGTTGCCGATATCGAAATCGCCAATGACAAGATCATCATCAATCAGCTCACATCGGATGGGCCCGATATTGTGTTGAAGGTGACGGGCGACATCATGTTAAAGTCATCGAAGAACCCCGATGTGCGTCTCAATCTCGTTGCCGATATCAAGCCATCGCAGAGTTGGGTCGAAGATAACGATATGAAGGTCATCTATCAGGTGTGCGAAAAGCTCGACGATGGCGGAATTCGACTGACTTTGCGCGGGACGACGAAGAAGCTCAAGCACGATTGTGGAACGCCAATCCCAGAGCCCGTCGTCGAGGCTCCCGTGCCCGAAGCGCCAAATGCTGATGCGTCCGCAGAAAATCCTAAGACTGCGAAAGAAAAGACCGTCGAAGAAAAAAAAGAAGTTGACGACAAGCCCGCCGCTGAGCCGGCTGCTGAACGTCCGAAATCGCCGCGCAATCGTGCTATGCCGTCACGTCCGACGATTGTCGGCGAAAAAAAAAAAGTGATGAATGACGCAGTTCGGAGGCCATTTGATTCGAGCACCATCTCCGAGGAACAAATTAAGAAGCATCCCGAGCTTTTCGATTTGCCAAAGACTGGAAAGCCTGAACTCGATCGCCGCCTTCAGCGCATCGATGAGGAGTTCAATCGCGACTTCCAGAATCAGCCGAGCCAACAGGAGAGAAGTAATCAGCGTGCACGGTATATGCGTAGCGTAAAAGGGGAGTAGAACGGCGTTCTATCCACCATTGATAGGATGTCGTCGTCGTTTTTAGCATACACCGTGCATAGGGTTATATTTTGCCCATCGGTCAAAAAAAGGCTGAGCGTATGCGCGCAACGAGCCCGCAGCGCGCCGTCAGGCGAGCATGGGAGCGGGCGAAGAGAGCACATAGCGAAGCGGCGCGGCGTATTGCCCGTAGGGCAATAGCCGTCGCCCCGGCGTAGCGTATTGCCCGCAGGGCAATAGCGGAGCTTTCAAAGCGAGAAGGCTGAGCGTATGCGCGCAACGAGCCCGCAGCGCGCCGTCAGGCGAGCATGGGAGCGGGCGAAGAGAGCACATAGCGAAGCGGCGCGGCGTATTGCCCTGCGGGCAATAGCCGTCGCCCCGGCGTAGCGTATTGCCCGCAGGGCATTAGCGGAGGCGGCAAAAGAAAAGTCGTTGATTTGAGCGATAATTGTGACGTGTTCAGTGGCGAGTGGTGGGGAATGATGGGCAAACGAGTGGCAAATTGTGGGGGGTGAAATTTGGGTTTACACGACGCGCGAAATGTGTACAATGGACTTGTTTTTAGTTTTGTCCGAGATAAAACTTCTAAAACTGAATAGGTGGTTTCAGTGCGGTGTGGCTGACGTGTCGAACGCTTGATGCGTTGCGCGGTTCGTCGAATAGATGAGAGCGTGTGAACTGCGTGAATGTAGAACGTTTGATTAGATAATTTGGCATAGTATCGGCATTTTTGGAGGTGGACCATGATCAAGAATCAACTTATCGAAGCCGTTCGGAATCGGTTGGGGGCAGTGAGTTCACGAGAAGTAGGGGCGTATGTGCAGTTCGTTTTTGAGGCGATTTCCGATGCGCTTAAGGATGGCGATAGCGTGAAGATTACGAATTTTGGTGTGTGGAGTACGCGCGACAAGAAGGCGCGGATGGGGCGCAATCCGAAGACGTGCATTGCGGCGGAGATTCGTGCTCGGCGCGTGGTGAAGTTCCGCATGAGTAAGGTTCTAGCGGGGCGGTTTAATGCAGATGGTAGCGCGTGTGATGTTTTGGAGCTCGATGACGATTTTGATATGGAAGATGATGAATTGGCCGTGGCGGAAGATGATTATGAGCTAGATGATGAAGATTTTGCGACTGATGAGGATTAGGCGTCGACGTCGCGTTTTTGGAGCTCGATGGGGATTTGATTTGGGGGACTAATCGTCGACGTTGCGTTTAGTCGGGGTGAAATGGGAGAACTCGATTTGTTGGGGATAGGAACATTGGGGGCTTGACGGGGCGATTTGAAGATTTCGTGCGATCGTTTTCGCATTTGGCATCATAAATCAATTGTATTTTGCCGTGAGCTTGCTTTAATTAAGCATGGTAGCGTGCCTTTAGCTTATTGGCGTCGTTGGCTCGTTGGGGCGACGGCGCATTTGTGCGTGTCATAGGTGTGAGCTTTTAGGCGACTGAATGCGGTAAGTGCGCACATGGAGGTGTGTATGGCGACTGTAGTTGATTATAAGGCGTACTATAAAATCGGGCAAATTGCGAAGTACTTGGGAGTCGAGCCCCATACGATTCGTTATTGGGAGTCGCAGATTACCGATATTCGCCCACAGACGGTAGGGAATAGAAAGCTCTATTCGCGCAGCGACCTCGAGATGATTGCCATCGTGCGCTATTTAATTCAGGATGTCATGCTGACGATCGATGGGGTTCGGAAGCGGATCAAGGAGCTGAAGCGTTCGGGGGAAATTGCGTCGCTTCGTTTGGAATTTATCGAGTATCGCCATCGGAACGACGCAAAAGTCGTCGATTTAGGGCGCGTGAATGAGTCGGTGGACGATTGTCGCGATGATAGTTGCGACAATGATAGTGCCATGGCTGAGATTCAGACGCTTCGTTCACTGCTCGATGCTTCGCAAGAGGAGATAGCGCAGTTGCGCTTGGACAGTGAGAATGCGCAAGATGATCTCGTTTCGGCGCGTAGTGATTTAGAGGCGTTGCAGAACGAGGTTTCGGTACTTCATAGCGATTTGCAATGGCGCGATGGGGAAATTGCCAGCATGCGCGTGTCGTTGAGTGCGACGCAGGAATCGCTTTATGCTCGCGAGTCTTCGCTATCGAAGATGCAGGACACGATGAATGCGCAGATTACGGAGATTTCTGGGCTTGAAGCGCGTTATCGTAGCCTTAGTGATGCGTTGAAAGAGAAGGAATCCGCGCTCTCCGAATCGCAAGCTGAACTTTCGTCGACGCGCGACGAGCTGACATCGACGTCGACGCGCCTATCGGAGACGGAATCCGCGCTTACAGCTTCGAATAACGACTTAGAGCAAACTCGCGCGACGCTCGATGCTCGCGAAACCGAGCTCTCGTCGACGCGCGACGAGCTGACATCGACGTCGACGCGCTTGTCCGAAACGGAAGCCGCGCTTTCAGCTTCGAATAACGAGTTAGAGCAAGCTCGCGCGACGCTCGCCGCCCGCGAAACCGAACTCAGCGCGACGCGCGACGAGTTGACATCGACGTCGACGCGCTTGTCCGAAACGGAATCCGCGCTTACAGCTTCGAACAACGACTTAGAACAAACTCGCGCGACGCTCGCCGCCCGCGAAACCGAGCTCTCGTCGACGCGCGACGAGTTGGCATCGACGTCGACGCGTCTGTCCGAAACGGAATCCGCGCTTTCAGCTTCGAACAACGACTTAGAACAAGCTCGCGCGACGCTCGCCGCTCGCGAAACCGAGCTCTCGTCGACGCGCGACGAGCTGACGACGACGTCGACGCGCTTGTCCGAAACGGAATCTGCGCTTTCAGCTTCGAACAACGAGTTAGAGCAAGCTCGCGCGACGCTCGATGCTCGCGAAACAGAACTTTTGGAAGCGCTCGAAACGATTACGGCTCGCGAAACAGAACTCAGCGCGACGCGCGACGAGTTGACATCGACTGCGACGCGC
>SFMP01000166.1 GCA_004554395.1 Myxococcales bacterium
AAGACGGCAATAAAACGTGCCAGAAAGAAAACGATAAACTCGTTTGCAAAGACAAACCCGCTGGCAGCGATGCCGATGCTTGCAAAGACAAAAACGAAGGCGATGTTTGCGACAAAGACGGCAATAAAACGTGCCAGAAAGAAAACGATAAACTCGTTTGCAAAGACAAACCCGCTGGCAGCGATGCCGATGCTTGCAAAGACAAAAACGAAGGCGACAAATGCGGCGAGGGCATGATTTGCGACGCCCAAAAGAAATGCGTTGCCGATCTCAGCGAATGCTCGAAAGACGAAGATTGCTCTGCTGCGTTCCCGAAATGCGATACAGAAGCCAATTTATGCTACAAAGTCAACGCCGACTATCAGATCATTTGTTCAAATGCAGATGGCAAGAAAACTGCGTATACGGCAGAGTGGATATACAAAGACGACTCTAAGGAGTCTAAGATAATCTCCGAAGAATGCACAGGCGAAAAGTCGGATTGCAAAGAAGGTGTGGGCTGTGCCGTTCCGACCACCGCACAGGAAAGGGAATGTCTCTACCACGAAAATTGCAAGAATAATGGCACGAAGACGGTTTGTGGCAACGATCGTATGTGCATCGAGCCAGAATGCTCAACTGAATCGCCATGCACCGATAATACCAAACAATGCCAGGATGGTCTATGCGTTCCTAAGAGTGCATAACGCATAATCGTTCTGCCGTTACACAACAAGAACACGCCCGCTGGGCGTGTTTTTATTACCCACACACGAACACGCCCGTAGGGCGTGTTTTTTATTACCCTCACCTAGTCAAAACCAGTGGCGTCCAAAAAAGAACGTCCGAATTTGCCAGTTTTTGGCATTTTAGTGTATGTACCGCCGTGCGCGTCTATGGGCATTGCCCGACGCGGCTTGTGACCGTTTTTCATTTTGTTACGGACAGAGCACATGGCACGAATCTTACTCGTCGACGACGAGGTCAATCTATTGCGCATGACGGAGATGATGCTCCGACATGAAGGGCATACTGTCGAATCGCATTCGACGGGGTTGTCGGCGTTAGCCGCTATCGACGCTTGCAGGTCGGGCGCACTGCCCTACGATGTCGTCGTCACCGATTATCGACTCAACGACGTGACGGGGCTCGACGTTTTGCGATCGACAAAGGCCAAAGACCCGAGCACGCAAGTGCTCCTCGTCACCGCCTATGCGACGACCGCAACGGCCGTCGAAGCGATGCGATGCGGTGCCTACGACTACATCGAAAAACCTTTCAAACGCGAAGAAATCACTTCGCTCGTCGTGAGTGCCGCGCAAAAAGCCGCCGAATTGCGATCGACAAACATCGCCCTACGCGCCGCCCCGAGCGAAACGCATGGGCTCCCCAACTGCATCGGGCGATCGACAGCCATGCGCGAAGTACTCGCTTTGGCGCGTCGCGTTGCCCCGACAAAAGCCAATGTCCTCATCACCGGCGAGTCTGGCACGGGAAAAGAAGTCATCGCTCGCGCCATTCACCAACTGAGCGGCGTCAAGGGCGCATTTATTGCCGTCAATTGCGGTGCTATTCCCGAATCACTCGTCGAGAGCGAGTTTTTTGGCTACGCCAAAGGCGCCTTCACGGGCGCCAATCGCGACAAACCGGGCTTTTTCCAAGCCGCCTCGCAAGGCACGCTCTTCCTCGACGAAATCGGCGAGTTGCCGCCCAGTATGCAAGTCAAACTGTTGCGAGCTCTGCAAGAAAAGAAAGTCCAACGCGTCGGCGCCCCAAACGAAGAAGCCGTTTCGGTGCGCATCATCGCCGCCACCAATCGAGATTTGCGAGCCGAGGTCGAAGAGCACAGATTCCGCGAAGATCTCTTCTTCAGACTCAACGTCATCCAAATCGCCTTACCCGCGCTGCGCGAAAGAAAAGAAGACATACCACTGCTCATCCAGCATTTTATTTCGAAATTCAACGAATCTCTCGATAAAAATGTCGATTCCGTATCGCCCGATGCGCTCGCCATATTGATGTCGTACGACTATCGCGGCAACGTCCGCGAGCTCGAAAACATCCTCGAACACGCCGTCACGCTCGAATTGTCGTCGCAAATCACCGTCGATTCCCTACCGGCATATCTGCGCAATGCCTACGGCGATGCCCCCGCGACGACGCCCAATCACTACGACATCCCAGATGTTCCCCCCGTCGGCGACGGCATCGAACTCGAGTGCATCGTCGAAGATATCGAACGATCGCTCATCGAACAATCGCTCGAGCGCACCGATGGAAACATCACCGAAGCCGCCAAATTGCTCGGCATCAACTTCCGAAGCCTCCGCTATCGACTCAAAAAATACGGCATCAAATAGATTTCGATGCGATTCGATTCGCCTTGCGGCACATCTTTTGCCAATGTATAATGAAGCATTACTATATCTGGGGCATTTTGACCCCAGGGAGGAGTCGCAATGAAAGGAGCAATCAGAGTTTCGGATATGGCATTAGTTTTGGGCGATGCGCATGGTTGCCCAGCGTGTGCTCACGTCTGCACAGGTCCCATGATCAGTGGTTCAAACGACGTCTTTATCAACGGTCTCAACGCCGTGCGCAAAGGCGATCCGGGCGTACACGCCGCTTGTTGTGGGCCCAACACCTATCAAACAAACGCCGGTAGCGACAACGTCTTCGTCAATGGCAAACCACTCGTTCGCTTCATGGACGATACAAAACACTGCGGCGGCAATGGGCACATGATCACATGTAGCTTCAACGTCATGTGCAACTAGATTCTATCCCCATCCACCATCTAAAGCCCCCTCTAAGCAGGGGGCTTTTTTGCGATGCCCCGATAGCCGGTTTTTCCCATGCAAAAAAACGCCCGCCCAAACGGGCGGGCGACTCATTACCCACGAAAAACGCCCGCCCAAACGGGCGGGCGAGTGTTTCGGTCTATATGTCTGCGGCTAATCCGATGATCATCAAAACGATACCGATGATCCCACAAGCGATGGCGCAAATCTTTTGCGTCTGAATCGAGCTTTTCGTTTCGGCGATCATCTCGTCTTGCGACTTCGTCGAGACGAGGACGTGCGAATCTTTGTATTGCTCGATGAGCAGATCGCCCATCTTGTCGCAAAGCGTACCGACGACGGTCACGCGGCGATCGAGCCCGATGATCTCTTCTTCGTAGTGTAACGATTCGGGGCGCGATGAACCACTACCCAAATTGAACGACAATCCGCCAAACGAAACCGATGGACCACTGGCATTGCTAAACTGGCTATCGGTTCTGTCGACCGTCTTGACCAAACCTTCGAATTTGCCCCCCTGAGGGTCGACGAGCATCTCGCCCGTGCCATCGTCGACGAAGAAACGCGTCGAGTTCGAACCCTCATCGAGCGTCGATGTCTTCGTCACCATGCGCGTGCGTTCGCGACGATTCCCATTCGAATCCGTTTCGTAATACGTCTCGCGTTCTTTGTGTTTTTCGGTCACGCGATACGAATAATAGAGGCATTCTTTTTGCCCCAATGGGCTGGTAAGCGGCGATTCGCAGCGCGGCTTGCCCATAATCGTCATATCTTCCGACACAACGCCTTCTTTGCCCATATCGCCGAGCGATGCTTTCGTCTCATGATACGCCTTAAGCGTGTCGCCAATCGACACGCGCGACGAAGCGAGCAACTTTTCGAGCTTCGGCTTCGAGCTAAAGACGAGCATACATGCGCAAACGATGGCGATGATGACTAAAACGACACCTACTAAGGTCAGCATACTTTTTACCCCTCTTGAGTCACTTTTTTTATGTCAATTAGACTTCTTCGACTTCGGTGCCCGCAATACCGCGACCGCGTTCGCGTTTCTTCTTATCGACGGGCTTTTCGTCGTCGGGAACAGTGAGATGCGGCGGGAGCGGTTGCGCAGGGCGAACCGCCACGGCGACGCGCACGTTAATCGCATCGAGAAAGAGCTTGCGAAACGCTCCGAGCGGATTCGTAAACCGCGCGCCGCGAATCTCAATGCCCCAATAGAGCGGTCTTTGCGGCGTATCGGAATAATCACACGTAAACGGCTTATCGCAAAAGCGCATCATGACTTCGCGATAGACGGGGATCGAATCGTCGTACTCTTTTTCGAGGAAGATTTCATGAGCCGCCGGACCGGGTTCAAAATAGATCTCGGTCCACGTCTCGGCAATCGCCTCGTCGACGGGCGAAGCGAGCCCGCGAAAGGCTAACTGTTGAACGATGGCGCCAATGGCGGCTTTGGGCGGACGATAACCCGCTCGCTCGCTCGTTATCATAATATCGTAACGCACGATGCGTTCGTTTTCGGCGACATCGGGTTGATCTTCGGAGCTCATATTGTCATCGACCGCCTCGGCATGGGCTTCTTCTGCGACGACTTCGTCTTTAGCCTGCTCTTGTTCGATTTGCTTTTGTTCGACTTCTGCCGTTTCGACCGATACTGGCGTCGATTTCTTGCGCTTCGTCGTCTTTTTCGTTTCGGTTGTTGCCTTCGTCTCTTCTGCCGTTGCCATCGCTACACTACCTTTCCAAATTGGTTGAAATAACCGCTGTCTTCAAACATAGAGCCGAGTTACTTCATTATCGGGAAAAAGTCAAATGGCGATTTATCGTGCCATATCGACTCAATCGCCGCCCTAGCTCCACAAACGGCAGGGCTAGGGCGACAGATCAGAATTTGGAACGCAAAATATCAACGGCATTCGTTGAGATGCCCAGCATTAGCTACACGTCAAAGGTCTGTACGATATCGTCTCTGATTGACACTTCAAACCAGCGGCGCAGTTACCAACAACTTCCCAAGTATTGTTGATGCATTGATTGATCGCCGATTTATCGTCGGAACACCTGAACGCCCCCTCAGTACAAACTTTTTTAACACATTGCGGAGTTTCTGATGTGGAATGCGTAAGATCAGGAGACTTTTTCCACATGCAAACTTGATCGCGGCCACACCATTCACGAGTCCACTTTCCCGTTGGCACAGACGCACCTACCTGAAGCACGTAAACTTCTACATCCTTAGAATCGATAGAACAACGCCTCGTTCCAGCGACGGCTTCTTCGATACATCGCCCTCTATCGCCACTCGCAATACGCGGTGTCAAATCCTTCGGAACGACGGGTAGGGTAACCACATTGCTCGTTCTATATTGGCATCCGTTTGTACAGACTTCAGCCAAGACGAGTTTTCCATCTTTAGAATCATTGCAAGTCAGTCTATTCCAGCCCGAACACGTGCTCGCAGATACCGTAGATGACGTACATTGCGTATTGCACGTGCGCAACTCGGCATCGCATCTGCTTGGTTTATCGCATCCACTATCTTTCCATTTGCCATCTTTGCAATAGCGATAATTACTGGAGTCTTTACACTCGAAATCGCCATCGTTGCACTTGCAATAGGCCATGCTCGGTTTGCCCTGCACGCTATCGAGCGCATTGGCACACATTCCCTTTTCGCACTCTTCGGAGACGTCGAGCGACATATATGCCACACTGCCTTCTTTCATTTCTTTGCAAATCAAAACGTTGTCGTTACTGGCATCGCACGATTTCGCATCTTTGTCACACTTGCACCCCAACTTCGTCTTTTCGTTTTCGGGGACTTTATCAATGCACTTGTCTTTGGCACCGCAATCGGTCTTCTTCATCCACGTATTGGATTTGCAAATGAAGAATGCACCGCTATCGTCGCATTTCGCCTCGCCGTCGGTACATTTGTCGACGCATTCAAAAGTCGAATGGTCGCAGACTTTGCCCTCTTTGCTGCAATCTTTGCCGTCTTTCCAAGTATTGTTGTCGCACGTCTGAATCACGGTTCCATTACATGTCTTTTGATCGCCCTTGCAATCGACGCATTTGGGCTGCGTCGTTTCTGTGCCGTCGAGGCACTCCCTACCGGCACACAACTCGTGTTGTTTCCACTCGTGGTCGACGCATTTTTCGACTTTAGGCGTCTTCGTCATGTGGTTACAGCGCATTTTGTCATTCTCGCACGCCACGCATTGGGCAACGCCTGAGCTCACTTCGGCACAAACGGGCAAGTCTTTTCCATTACATGTTTTCACGCGCCCCCAAGCCGCACCATCATTAGAGCACTCTGTAACACCGTTTAGAGTACTATTGCACTTCGACGTTCCGGGCTTACACACAGCGCATTTATCGGTGCCTTCGATACTAAAACAAAGTTGGTTATCGGCGCATTTCTCCGTCGTTTCGCTCCAATGCGTGCCGCCGCCCGTCGTCTCAACGCATTTCTTATAGTCGGCTGTTTTATCGGGATCGACGCACAAAATCGCATCTTTCGTGCACATTTCGATCGGTCCTGTTGCAGCTTTACATTCGGAAACGCCGTTTTCGACTTGGCATATCTTGCCATCTTCGCACGAAGACGGTGCCGCCGCCCAATATTTCCCATCGCACGCATAGAACAAATTCGTCGGCAGACTGCTCCCCGATTCAAAGCATTTGATTTGGCCTGCTTCACACTCTTTGTCTTTTTCTGCGCATTTTTCGTCATCACCATCTTTTTTGCATGCTTGGCCATGCGGGCAAGGCTCGGCTTCGCCCCACATTCCACTTTCGCTACAATTCACGACCAATTCGCCATCGCACTTCGTTTGCTGCGCTACACATTCGGGTTTGGTGGCGCATTTATCGATGCCATCGATCGTTTGGCATACTTGGTTTTCGCCTTCGCACTCGACGGCGACGCCCCATTTTTCATCGGCGCCACACGTCGCGATCTTGTCGCCATCGCATTTCGTCTTATCGGGCACACACTTTCCGTCGGGCTCTGGCTGTTGGGGCTGGCACGCGGCCTTCCCTTCATCGTTCAATTTGCAGACTTCACCCAGCTTCTCGCAAGCTTTGGATTCGCCCCATGCCTTGTCGGCACCACACGTCGCGATCTTGTCGCCATCGCATTTCGTCTGCTCTGGCTCGCACTTATCGGCGGGATCGGACTGTTTAGGCTGGCACATTGCCCCCTTCTTGACATCTTCAACGCAAACCGCACCGTCGGCGCATTTTTCTTCTTGGAATTGCCCTTTCACGCACTTTTTGATCACGCTGGCATCGCTAGCATCGCACGCATTGGCGATGCAATCGACCCCGACCACCACAGTTTCGTCGTCGCACCCCGAAAATGCGCACACAGCGAGCAGAGAAAAAACAGCTAATACCTGACGAGTACTCATAAGTCTCCCCTTTTGCAAAATGTCTTTATCTCAAAGACCATGATTGATTGCGCCATCACATCGATAACGCCGACCTCAAAAAGTATGATGACAAAATGAGCACTTTGCAAATATCGAAATAAATCGATACACAACATTCGACGCAGAAGACTCGACGACTCAATCGAAGACTTCGTCACGTTTCCAAATTTATATAAAACAATATAACCACTACTATCCACTCCGATATCAAACGCAAATGAATATCAATATTGATCATTCATTATATCAATATCAAATCACAACAGAATCGATCTCACATACCCACCAGCCGAATCGATGTTCATGGTATGCAAATATTGAATCGTGCGGAGAATCGAAAAGAAAAAATCAACAAGATCTAATCAAAACAGCGAGTAGTATAACAGCGACTAGCACGCCAATATATATCCACTTTTTATATGTCATCTTTGGGCAAAGTGCAGCTTCGTGATGCGTTTTCAACGTTGCATTAGACGCGTCGACCGTGGCGTTTTTCGATGAGACGGTGCGATTGCGCGGATTCGTCGTTCGCGTCTCATCGGCGTCTTCGGTCGATGGCATGGATGCCGTATTGGGCGTGCTAGATTGCGGATTCTGTGCGGCGTTTTGGAGCACTAAAACATTGAATTCAGAACTCATCATCGAAATGACTTGTCGGCGCAATTGATCGATTTCTTCGGCACCAATTTGCCCCGTCGTATTGATATCTTCGACAGCTTTGTCGTCGCTAACACCTCTATATATCGAATGAGCCAATAAACTCGAAGCATCGGGTTCAAATTCGCTTGCACAAAGCCTTGGCAACGGCATAGGTGGATATTCAATGCGCGGCTTTATATATTCGATCCAGTCTTCTTTTGTAATATTGACGCCTTGCGATGCAATAAAACTATCGAGCGCGAGTTTGAATTCGAGTGCCGATGAATATCGACATTTTTTATCGAGATCGAGGGCCTTGAGCATGATGGCTTCGAGCGCAGGCGGAAACGTCGGGCACACGTTATGCGGGAGCTCGAAAAGCGCCATCCGTGCGCATTGTATGCATGCTTCTATCGATTCGGCTGGATAGAAACAGTGCCCCGTCGTCGCTTCGTAGAGTACGGCGGCTAGGCTAAAGATATCGCTTCGCAAGTCGATTTTATCGGCCCATGCCTGCTCGGGGCTCATGTAATTGAACTTGCCTTTGACGACGTCGGGCGGCGTGATGTCGGGCATTTGAACGGTTTTGGCAATGCCAAAATCGCCGATCTTTATCGCGCCATCACTACTAAAAAGGATATTCTCGGGGCTCACGTCGCGATGCACGAGGTGAAACGGTTTACCGTGCACGTCGTTGAGCGTATGGGCGGCATGGAGACCGAGAGCAACTTGACCTATCGCATAGGCGGCATACGTATAGGGAACTGTTTCGTTGCGCGCATTGTTGTGGATGATGAGCTTCGAAAAATCTTGCGCATCGAGATATTCCATCGCCAAAAAGGCGTTGCCATCGCAAGCACAAAGATCGAAAACCTCGAGGATATTGGGGTGGCGCAAACGCGTCGTGCACTGCGCTTCGTTGATAATCGAACCGAGAAATTCGTCGTCTTGCGTCAGACTTTGGCGAATGCACTTGCAAACCAAGTACTTGTCTTGCAGTTGCGACGTTTTGATCTTTGCCAAATAGATATCGGCAACGCCACCTTCGGCAATCTTCTTGATAAGCGTATAGGCGCCAAGCTTCATCGGCTAGCTCCATCGAATCATCGGAGAGTCTGCTCGCGATTGAGTCAATTCCCAATCGCTGCGAATCGGTTAGGGGGGCAAACGACATGCGCGCCTCTGACAACACGCCAAGGGCACAATAGACGCTCCCGCTTTTACCACGGAGTAGTGAGAATACCAAAAAAGCAACGCGATGCGCACGAGAACCGCAAAAAGACATTGCCATCGCGATTGTGCCCCTTGTACAAATGACTGCTTCGTGCATATCGCGAAACGGCTATGCCATCGCCATGGCTATGCCGTTCGCTGCACGAAATTACTGCGATGCACATATCGCTTCTTTGAATTTTATAGTTTGTTTTTGGAGCATCACCGAATGTCATTCAAACGTTTTGAGATACCGCCACGGTTTCACGATTTGCCCATGGGCATGCGCCGTGCCTCTCTTTGCGCAGATCTCACCAGCGAAAACGTGCTCAAAACGCTACTCGGACGCCATGATCTCGATGACAAAGCCTATGATTTCATCGACAGATCGATCGATGCAATGATCGAAAACGCCATTGGAACGCATCCAATGCCCTTAGGTGTCGTGCCCAATTTCTGCGTCGATGGCACTATGCATGCAGTCGCCATGGCGACCGAAGAGCCAAGCGTGATTGCTGGCTTCAACCGCGTTTCGCGCGTCTTTAACGCCTCTGGCGGCACGCTTACGTCGATGCCCATGCCAATGACGGCGGCGCAAATAGCCATTGCCATATCGCCCCAAAATGCCTCACACCTCCTCGAAAATCTACAATCACGCGTCGACGATTGGCGCACAATCGCCAACGATGCCAATCCCGCCCTCGTCGCCGCTGGCGGTGGAGTCGTTCAAATCGATTTTGAGATGATCGCAACCGCAGAATCTGCACGTTGCCATTGCACGACAGACGCCTGTTTTGCCACGCTTGCCGAATTCGATTCCATCGAACCAATCAACGAAGTTCTCGTCGTGGCGACACTGCACGTATCGACACGCGATGCCATGGGAGCAAACGCCGTCAATGCAATGGCAGAAGCATTGCAAAACGCATGGTTCGAGCACTATGGAAAGATGGATGGTTATGCGCCGTGTATGGCAATCGTCTCGAATCGCGCCGCAGAACGAAATGTGCATGCTCAAGTATCGATTCCCGAGCAAGTTATCGAACAGTATACGAAGCTCGATTTCGACGACTTTTCGCAACGAATCGATCGCGCCATGCGCTTTGCCAACGCAAGCCCCGCACGCGCTGTGACGCATAACAAGGGTATATTAAATGGCATTGTCGCCGCCGCCACGCCTCTAGGGCAAGATACGCGAGCCATTTGCGCCTCGGCTATCGATGCGGCAACGCGAACGGGCATTCACAAGCCTTTGACGCAATGGTTTGGTGCCCAACATAGAGAGAATGGCAAACGCTACCTCGTCGGATCGATCGATATCGATATCCCCGTCGGTTTTGTCGGCGGCATGCGTCACATCCCGCACATCGATGCCGCTTTCAAATTCGATCACATCTCCTCTCTCTCTGCCCTCTCCGGAGTCCTCGCATCGGTCGGGCTTGCGCAGAATTTCGCCGCCCTTTGGGCACTCGTCACCGACGGCATACAAGCTGGACACATCAAATTGCACGATAAAAAGAAAGCCATCGAAGCCAACGGGGAATCACCACCTCATTAAAAATCATCGATATGATATCATTCGTGCATTGCATGCAATGCACGACAAATTCTATATATCACGCATTGCACACAATACTTTTCATTTTTCGATAGACATTTCGACATAGACAACCATGTTACCCATATTATCGATACAGAATCTCGGCAAATCTTACGGCGCAAAAAGCGTCTTTGAAAACTTATCACTCATCATCCAAGAGCGCGAAAAGATCGGTCTCATCGGGCATAATGGCACGGGGAAATCGACCTTGCTCAAAATATTGGCGGGAATAGAATACCCCGACGATGGCGAAATCATCCAACACAAGAAATTGCAAATCGCCTACTTGCCGCAAAACCCCGTCTTTTCGGATGGCGATACGCCGCAATCGGTCGTTGCCAAAGCACTCACGCCGCAACGCGAACGAATTGCCGCGTATGAATTGATTTGCGACGAAATCGCCCATACAACCGACGACAAAGCCGTTGCCGAACTTAGCCACAGGCAATCGCAACTCCAAGGCGAAATCGAAGCGCACGGCGGCTGGGAGCTCCAGCACGATATCGACAACATGATGCGCCGCCTAGGGCTCGACCCACAACTCTATTCGACGCCGATGACGGCGCTTTCGGGGGGACAACAACGCCGCATCGCCCTAGCTCGCGTTTTGCTCGAACGCCCCGATGTGCTCTTGCTCGACGAGCCGACAAACCACCTCGACGTGCCGACGATCGAGTGGCTCGAATCGCTCCTTCGCGAATATCGCGCGGCCATCATACTCGTCACACACGACCGCGCATTTCTCGATAGCATTGCGACGCGCATCGTCGAAATCCATCGATCCGAGCTCCTCTCTTTTGCCGGCAATTACGTCAATTTCGTCGAACAAAAAGCCGCTCTCATGGCTTTGCGACAAAAAGAACAAGAAAAATATGCCAATCTTCTCGTCACCGAGCTCGAATGGCTACGGCGCGGTCCCAAAGCTCGAGGAACAAAAGCAAAGGCTCGTATCGATCGCGTCGCAGAAATACAAGACAAAGCCAAAGTGACACACGAACAATCTCTTTCATTAAAATTTACCGCCGATGCTCGGTTGGGCAATATCATTATCAAAGCCGAAAATATATCAAAGTCATACGATCGACCCATATTCAAACCTTTCGACTTTCAATTGCGAAAAGATGACTGTTGCGCCATCATTGGCCCCAATGGTTGCGGAAAGACGACGCTACTCGATATATTAACACAACGCCTCGCACCCGACACGGGCGACGTCATCGTTGGAAAAAACACGCATATCAGCTATTTATCGCAACACCGGCGCGAACTCGATCCCGATAAATCGGTCTATGACGCACTCGGCGAAGGCGATCACGTCTATATCAACGGTGCACCAGTCCATAAACGCGGCTTTCTATGTCGATTCCTTTTCGACATTCCCGAGCAAGAAAAGCGCATTTCGACGCTCTCGGGCGGTGAGAAATGCCGATTGCTCTTTGCACAAATGATGTGTACAAATGCCAATCTCCTCGTGCTCGACGAACCGACGAACGATCTCGATATCGATTCATTACAAACGCTCGAAAACGCACTCGCCGAATACGACGGCGCCGTATTATTCGTGACACACGATCGATTCCTCATCAATAAAATTGCAACTGCCGTCGTCGCATTCGATCAGAATACACTCACATTTGAAAGATTCGAAGGCGATTATGACTTTTATTTAACTTGTAAAAAGAAGCAAGACGCCGATCGCAATGCGTCTGCGCCACAAGCGACAAAATCGATCACACCAAAACAAACAGCTACACAGCAACGCACTGCGAAGCCCAAAAAGCTGTCATTCAAAGAAAAACAAGAATTCGAAAATATTGAAAACGTCATCCTCGAATGCGAAACAGAAAAAGAAGAAATCGAAGCCCAAATTGCCGACCCTGAAACTTATAAAATCCCAAACAAAGCAAAAGATCTCAATACACAACTCGAAACATTGAATAAAGAAATCGATCTATTATATTCACGGTGGGATTACTTGAGTCGAATCGATCAAGGGCTCGTCTACGACGATTAATTTTTTCATTCGCCATACCGCCTCTGTTTCGCTATGATGATTTGGTATGTTTCTTCTCACGGAGGCGTTATGGCAAAGAAAACACCGAAGCAAAAGATCAACACGAGCCCAAGCGGTACAACGATGAGAACAAAGCGAAACACGAAGGACAGCGTGTTCACGCATCTGTTTTCGTTTCCCGAGTACCAGCTAAAGATGTACCAAGCACTTCACCCCGAAGATACGGAGGTCAGTGAGTCGGATATCGAAACAATTACGCGCAAGTGCGTGATTGCCCAGCATGCCCACAACGACCTCGGGATTCTCATCAAAGATACGCTCATGGTCTTTGTCGAGGCGCAGAGCACGTGGTCGGTCAACGTCGTGATTCGACTTGCTTCCTATGCCATCCAGAGCCTGACAGACTATTTCCGCGAGCGAGACATTTATCTGTACAGCAGCACGAAGGTCGAATGTCCGCGCATTGAGCTTTACGCCATCTTTAGTTGCGAGCGAGAAGCCATGCCCGAGACCATCTCCTTGCGCGATGAATTCTTCCCGACTGGTGGCTGCGATCTCGATGTAACCGTTCACGTCATCCAATTCGACGCCAATAAAAATGACATCATCAACCAATACATCGCATTTTGTCGGGTTTTCGACGACCTACGAAAGAAATACGGCTATTCGCCCCAAACGATCCGCGATACGCTCTGCATCTGCCGCGACAAAGACATACTCGCCGAGTATGTCAAAAAAATGGAGAATGAAATCATGAATATTATGGAATACATGTTTGACCAAGATAACGTCACGCGACTCTATGGCATTGAACAGATGAATCTCGGCCGAAAAGAAGGAAGAGAGGAAGGAAAAATAGAAGGAAGAGAGGAAGGAAAAATAGAAGGAAGAGAGGAAGGAAAAATAGAAGGAAGAGAGGAAGGAAAAAAAGAAGAAAAGAAAGCAACAGCTATCAACCTGCTTGATATGAATATCGACGTTGGCGTTATCGAAAAAGCAACGGGACTTTCACAAGCTGAAATACTGAAGCTAAAACATCATTGAGTTCAGCGTTGTTTGCGCGGCGTATGCGCGCAAGGGCGTAGCCCGAGCACATAGCCGCGCTGCGGAGCGTATGGACGCCACAAGGCGGCCATAGCGTAGCGAAAAAAAAGCGCGGCGTATGCGCGCAAGGGCGTAGCCCGAGCACATAGCCGCGCGGGTGCCCGTATCGCCTGTGGCGATAGGGCGCCCTACGCCATTAACCTTCTTTTTCTTTTTCGACGACCATGTCGAGGTATCGGTAGGCGGCGAGGCCTGTGCCTGCGGGGATGAGACGCCCCATGATGACGTTTTCTTTGAGGCCAAAGAAGCCGTCTTTGCGGCCGGCGATCGAGGCTTCGGTCAGGACGCGCGTCGTCTCTTGGAAAGCCGATGCAGCGATGAACGACTCGGTCGAGAGAGATGCTTTGGTGATGCCCAGGAGCAAGTCTTCGGCGACGGCGGGTTCGCGGCCGGCTTCGATGAGTTTGGCGTTGATGCGCTCGAACATGTGTCGGTCGACGTGTTCGTCGAGGAGGAAATCGGAATCGCCGACGTGGGTGATTTTGCAGCGGCGCAACATCTGACGTACGATGACTTCGATGTGTTTGTCGTTAATGCGAACGCCCTGTGTGCGGTAGATTTCTTGGATTTCGTCGACCATGAATTTGGCGAGTTCTTTTCGGCCTTTGACGGCGAGGATGTCGTGTGGGTTGGCGGAGCCTTCCATGAGTAGGTCGCCGGATTGGACGCGGTCGCCGGGGTGGACGATGATGTACTTGCCTTTGGGGATGAGGTATTCTTTGGGCTCGCCGACGTCGGGCGTGATGATAATGCGTCGTTTGCCCTTTGTGTCTTTGCCGTAGGAGACGAAACCTTCGATTTCGGAGATGATGGCGAGTTCTTTCGGTTTACGCGCTTCGAAGAGCTCTGCGACGCGGGGAAGACCGCCGACGATACCGCCCGATTTGGTGTCGTCGTGTGGGATTTTGGCGAGCGTTTGGCCGGGGCCGATTTCGTCGCCGTCGTTGACGACCAAGATGGCATCGACGGGCATTTGGTATTCGGCGAGGACTTTTTTGTTCGCTTTGTCGCGCACGACGATGCGCGGGAGGAGATCGGCGTTTTTCGTTTCGATAATCGTCTTACGCGACAAGCCCGTCGTCTTATCGAATTCTTCTCGCATCGTCTGATTTTCGATGATTTGTTCGAATTTGACGATACCGCCTTCTTGAGAAATCATGACGTTTGCGAAGGCATCCCATTCGGCGAGGAGTTGCCCTTTCTTGACGGATTGGCCGTCTTTGACGCGCAAACGAGCACCGTAACGGAGCGGATAACGCTCGCGTTCGCGTCCGTCGGGGTCGTGAATGCTCATTTCGCTGTTTCGGTTGATGACGACGAACGTGCCATCGAGGGCGTCGACGCACGAGAGCATGTGGAATTTGACGAAACCTTCGTTTTTGGCTTCATAGCTCGATTCGGCGCCTTCGACGTTTGCCGTACCACCGGTGTGGAATGTACGCATCGTGAGCTGCGTACCGGGCTCGCCGATCGACTGAGCGGCGATGACGCCGACGGCTTCGCCGTGATTGACGAGGCGACCGCGCGCCAAGTCGCGACCATAGCAGAGTGCGCAAACGCCGTGTTCGGCTTGGCACGTGAGCCCCGAACGGATGTAGACGCTGCGCAAGGCGGCGTGACGGATGGCATCGACGGCGGCTTCGTCGATTTCGCCGTTGGCGGGCACGATGATTTGGCCGTCGTTATCGACGATATCGAAGAGCGCGACACGCCCCAAGACGCGATCGCCCAAATCTTCGATGACTTCGCCGTCTTTGACGAGCGACGTCATTTCGATGCCGTCGAGCGTACCGCAGTCTTGCTCGAAGATAATCGTATCTTGGGCGACGTCGACGAGTCGGCGTGTGAGGTAACCGGAGTTTGCCGTTTTGAGTGCCGTATCGGCGAGACCTTTACGGGCACCGTGCGTCGAGATGAAGTACTGCAAAACGGAGAGACCTTCGCGGAAGTTGGCGCGAATCGGTGTCTCGATGATTTCGCCCGAGGGCTTTGCCATAAGACCACGCATACCGGCGATCTGGCGAATCTGTTGCTGGCTACCACGAGCGCCCGAGTCGGCCATGATGAAGACGGCGTTGAACGACGGACCTTCGACGGTTTTGCCCGTGATTTTGTCGGTAAACGTCTGCGTCTTGATGTTGTGCATCATGGCGTCGGAAATCTTCGTCGTCACTTGCGACCAGATGTCGACGACTTTGTTGTAGCGTTCCTTGTCGGTGATGAGACCGTCGTTGTATTGCTCGGTAATCGAATTGACTTCGTTTTGAGCAGCTTCGAGGAGCGTCGCTTTTTCTTTGGGGATGATCATATCGTGGATATTGATCGAGACGCCGGCTTTCGTCGCCTGCGTATAGCCCAAAGTACGGATGCTATCGGCCAGGAGTACGGTTCCCTTATCGCCGGCATAGCGGTATGCCAAATCGATGAGTTTTCCGAGTGCCTTCTTCGAGAAGGTGCGGTTGATCATGTCGAAGGAGAGCTCTTTTGGGAGCACTTCGCTCATGAGGACGCGGCCGACGGTTGTATCGACGATTTCGTCTTTATATCGGACTTTGATCGGGGCTTGTAGATGGACTTTGCCGTGGTCGAATGCCATGCGAACTTCGCCAAAGCTCGAATAGAGTCCATCGATGGGGTTGCCGTTTTCGTCTTCGCGATAGCAGCCCGGAGCGAACGGACGTTCGCGCGTCATGTAGTAGCAACCCAAGACCATGTCTTGCGTCGGAACGATGATCGGGTTACCGCTAGCGGGCGACAAGATGTTGTTCGTCGAGAGCAAGAGGACGCGGGCTTCCATCTGGGCTTCGAGCGAAAGCGGGAGGTGGACAGCCATCTGGTCGCCGTCGAAGTCGGCGTTGAAAGCCGTACAAACGAGCGGGTGCATGCGAATGGCCTTGCCTTCTGTCAAGAGCGGTTCGAACGCTTGGATACCGAGGCGGTGAAGCGTCGGGGCACGGTTCAAGAGGACAGGATGCTCTTTGATGACTTCGTCGAGGACGTCCCAAACTTCGGATTTCTCGAGTTCGACCATCTTCTTGGCACTCTTGACCGTATTGACAATGCCGTGCTCCATCAATTTATTGTAGATGAACGGTTTGAAGAGCTCGAGCGCCATCTTTTTGGGAAGACCGCATTGGTGGAGGCGCAACTCAGGACCGACGACGATAACCGAACGCCCCGAGTAGTCGACGCGCTTACCGAGCAAGTTCTGACGGAAGCGGCCGTGTTTACCTTTGAGCATATCGGAGAGCGATTTGAGCGGGCGTTTGTTGACGCCGTGAATCGTCTTGCCGCGGCGACCGTTATCGAAGAGCGCATCGACGGCTTCTTGGAGCATGCGCTTTTCGTTCTGGACGATGATATCGGGGGCGCTCAGTTCCAAGAGACGGCGCAAGCGGTTGTTGCGGTTGATGACGCGACGATAGAGATCGTTGAGATCGGACGTCGCAAAGCGGCCGCCATCGAGGGGAACGAGGGGGCGCAAATCGGGCGGAATGACGGGCAAAATGTTCAAGATCATCCATTCAGGCAAGTTGGCCGGATGATCGAGATCGCCCGAGTGACGGAATGCCTCGATGACTTTGAGACGCTTGGCGATCTTCTTGCGCTTGGCATCGCTCGTCGCTTCTTTCATTTCGTGACGAAGTTTCATCGCTTCTTCGTCGATGTTGACATCGGCCAAAAGCGAGCGAATCGCCTCGGCGCCCATTTGGGCTTCGAACGCGCTCGGACCATACTCTTCGACGTATTTGGCATAGAGCTTTTCGCTCAAGATTTCGCCTTTTTCGAGCGGCGTCGAACCCGGATTCGTCACGATAAAGCTCACGCAATAGAGGACTTTTTCGAGTTCCTTTTGCGTGATATCGAGGACGTTACCAATGCGCGACGGCAAACACTTGAAAAACCAAATGTGGACGACGGGCGTCGCCAATTCGATATGTCCAAGGCGCTCGCGACGCACTTTTGCTTGAATGACTTCGACACCGCACTTCTCGCACTTCGTGCCGCGGTGTTTCATCCGTTTGTATTTACCGCAGTTGCATTCGTAGTCTTTGACGGGCCCGAAAATCTGGGCACAGAAGAGACCTTCGCGTTCCGGTTTAAACGTTCGATAGTTGATCGTCTCGGGCTTCTTGACCTCGCCATGGCTCCATTCCAAGATCTTTTCGGGGCTGGCCAAGCTGATGCGCATCGACGAAAAACTCGTCGGATCGATGGGACGATCGAATGAATTCGAATAATTATCTGCCACAATTCACCTCTTATAAAGGCAGGATGCGTTTTGCAGACATCCTGTTATCGACTGATTGTTTCGACTATAGAGATTACATCGCTACGCCACGTGAATCGGATTCATATATATTTCACACATATCGCATTCGTATATTTCAACATATATCGAAATGTATCGTGTTCATATATATATATCGGGTGTATGGCGATATATCGACGAATCGACATATCGCCACCGCATCACGGGCAGAGCGGAGATTAGCGGTTATCGGAGAGCAACTCGATGTTGAGGCAGAGCGATTGGAGCTCTTTGATCAACACATTGAACGACTCTGGGAGACCCGCTTCGAGGGCGAAGTTTCCGTGGACGATCGATTCGTACATGCGCGTACGACCCAAGACGTCGTCGGATTTGACGGTGAGGAATTCTTGGAGCGAATAAGCCGCACCATAGGCCATCATTGCCCAGACTTCCATTTCGCCGAGTCGCTGACCACCGAACTGCGTCTTGCCGCCGAGCGGTTGTTGCGTGACCAAGCTGTAGGGCCCAATCGAACGCGCGTGGATCTTTTCGTCGACCAAGTGGTGGAGTTTGAGCATGTACATGACGCCGACGGTGACGTCGTTGGCAAACGGATCGCCCGTGCGACCATCGAAAAGCGTCGATTTCGCGCTCAAATCCAAGCCTGCTTGTTCCAAGAGGGCGTGGATTTCGTCTTCGTTGGCGCCGTCGAAGACGGGCGTCGCCACGTGGACACCGCGATTGCATTTCTTCGCAAATTCGATGACATCGTCTTCGCTCAAGCTATCGATGAACTCGATCGTTTCGGGTTGCGGATACGCTTCTTTGAGCGTTGCGCGCAATTTCTCGCAGTGATCGGCTCGCGCCGCTTGCAACATGCGGTTGATCTTCAAGCCCATGCCGCGAGCGCCCCAGCCCAAGTGCATTTCCAAAATCTGACCGATGTTCATACGGCTCGGTACGCCAAGCGGATTGAGAACGAAATCGACCGGCGTGCCATCTTCGAGATACGGCATATCTTCGACGGGCAAGACGTTACTCACGACGCCCTTGTTACCGTGACGACCGGCCATCTTATCGCCGACTTGGATCTTGCGCTTAATTGCGACGCTCACTTTGACGACTTTGAGAACGCCCGGCGGGAGTTCGTCGCCTTTTTCGAGCTTGGCAATTTTATCGTCGAAATAAGCCTTCGCTTCTTCGCACTGCTGATCGACGAGTGCCATGATTTGATCGATTTTTCCTGCGACAGAACTGTCTTTGACTTGAATATTCTTCCAAAGATGTCGCGGAATGCTGTCTAAAATTTCGCCCGTTATCGTCGCACCCTTGGCGATCAAGGCGTTCTTTTCGTCGTCGATGAGTTTTGCCGACGCCGTTTGACCTTCCAAGAACTCGCGGATGCGTTGATACCCACCGTCGCGAATGATCTTCGTTTGGACATCGAGTGCCCTCATGAGGCGTTCTTCTTCGATGCGATCGTTTTCGCGCGAACGTTCGTCGCTATCTTCTTTCTTGCGGCTGAAGACTTTGGCATCGATGACGACGCCATTGAGCCCTGGCGGAACGTGCAACGAGTTATCGCGAACGTCGCCGGCCTTTTCGCCGAAGATGGCGCGGAGCAATTTTTCTTCGGGCGAAAGTTGCGTTTCGCCTTTGGGCGTGACCTTACCGACCAAGATATCGCCCGGTTTGATTTCGGCACCGACGCGAATGATACCCGATTCGTCGAGGTCTTTGAGTGCTTCTTCGCCGACATTGGGGATATCGCGCGTAATTTCTTCTTTGCCGAGCTTCGTATCGCGGGCAACGCATTCGAATTCTTCGATATGGATCGACGTGTAATAGTCTTCGATGACCATGCGTTCGCTGAGCAAAATGGCGTCTTCGTAGTTGTAACCGCACCACGGCACGAAGGCGACGACGACGTTTTTGCCCAATGCCAATTCGCCGCAATCCGTCGACGGACCATCGGCAATGACCTCGCCCACTTCGACGTGCTCGCCGACGCGCACCGCTGGGATCTGATTAAAACACGTCCCCTGATTCGAACGACGGTATTTATAAAGGTTATAGATATCGGGCTTGACGTTGAGTCCGTTTTCGTCGCGATCGGCGCGGATGACGATTCGCGAGGCGTCGACGCGCTCGACTGTACCGGCATGACGTGCCAAAACGGCGACGCCGCTGTCGCGCGCCACGAGCCGTTCCATACCCGTGCCGACCCAAGGCGCCTCGGCGACGAGCAAAGGTACGGCTTGACGCTGCATGTTTGCACCCATCAATGCGCGGTTGGCGTCGTCGTTTTCCAAGAACGGAACGAGTGCCGCAGCCACCGATACCATCTGGTTCGGGCTCACGTCGATGTAATCGATCGTCTCGGTCGGAACGACCGACAATTCCCCGTTTTCGTGGCATTCGATCATGTCGCCGACGAGGCAATTATTCTCATCGATCTCGACATTGGCTGGGCTAATGCGGTGATCTTCTTCGTCCAATGCGCTCAAGAATTCGACTGTATCGAGAACTTTGCGATCTTTGACGCGGCGATACGGCGTTTCGATAAAGCCGTATTCGTTGACGCGAGCAAACGTCGAAAGCGACGAAATCAAGCCGATATTCGGACCTTCGGGCGTTTCGATCGGGCAAATTCGACCATAGTGCGTCGGGTGAACGTCGCGGACTTCGAAGCCTGCGCGCTCGCGCGTCAAACCGCCAGGTCCCAATGCCGACAAACGGCGTTTATGCGTCAATTCGCTCAACGGGTTCGTCTGATCCATGAATTGCGACAACTGGCTCGAGCCAAAGTATTCCCGCACCACGGCAACCACCGGCTTCGCATTGATCAAATCGTGCGGGCGAACGACATCACTCGCCTGATTCATCGTCATGCGCTCTTTAATCGCGCGTTCCATCCGAGCGAGTCCGTTGCGGTATTGGTTTTCGAGGAGTTCGCCGACGGCGCGAACGCGACGATTGCCCAAGTGGTCGATATCGTCTGCCGTGCCCTTGCCCTGCGCCAAATCGATCAAATAGCGCACCGTCTCGAGGATATCTTCGCGCGTCAATATCGTCAGCGTCGACGGCGTATCGAGCTTGAATTTGTGATTCAATTTCAGACGACCGACACGCGACAAATCGTAGAGCTCGGGATTGAAGAACAAACCGTTGAACAACTGGTCGGCTTGCTCTTGTTGAGGCGGCTCACCCGGACGCGTACGCGCATATATCTCGACACGCGCAGCCTCGGGGCTCTGGCATTTGTCGACCGCAAGCGTGCGGCTCAATTGACGACCGACGTTCAAACCGTCGTCGTCGAAATACAAAACGCGAATTTCGTTGATCCCGCGCTTGCCCAAGTCGTCGATGATTTCGGGCGTAATCTGCTGGTTGCATTCCAAAAACAACTCGCCCGTTTCTTCATCGTAATAGTCTTCTGCCGAAACGCGTTCGCACAGCGATTCAAAACTCATGCGCACGCGCGTCACGCCCGCTTCGTTCATCTTGCGGAATGCACCGGCATTGTATTTGCGTTTCTCGCGCACCAAAACATCGCCCGTGCGCGGATCGAGAACGTCGAAATCGGCGCGCTGATTGAGCAAGAAACGGCGTTCCAAGGGGCGATAAATCCCCGTCGCGTCGATCGAAATCGTCTCGGTTTCGTAGAACATGCTCAACAAATCTTTCGTCGAATAGCCCAATGCGCGAAGCAAAATTGTCGCATACATCTTTCGACGGCGGTCGATTCGAACGCAAAGCATATCTTTCGAATCGAATTCAAAATCGAGCCACGAGCCGCGATACGGAATGATGCGAGCCGAGAAGCTCAACTTGCCCGACGCCGACGTCGAACCATCGTCGTTACCAAAAAACGCACCAGGACTACGGTGCAACTGGCTCACGACGACGCGCTCCGTACCATTGATGATAAACGTTCCCTCGGGCGTCATGAGCGGAATCGCGCCAAAATAAACCTGCTGCTCCTGAATATCGCGTATGCTACGGCTCCCCGTCGTCGGATCGACGTCGTAAACCGTCAAGCGCACGTCGACTTTGACCGGCGCTTCATACGTCATGCCACGCGTATGGCACTCTTCCACGTCGTATTTCGACTCTTCTAACGTATAACTCACGAAATCCAATTCGCTCGTATTGTTGAAGTCGCGTATCGGAAATATGCTCTTAAATACGCCCTGTAACCCCGTTTCGGTGCGGTCTTGCGGCGCAACATCGGCTTGCAAAAAAGCCTCATACGAACGTCTTTGAATGTCGATCAGGTTCGGCACATCGACGATGCACTTGCTCGTCGCAAAGCTACGACGCGCTCTGAAGTTCGACTGAATCGCTTCTGACATCTCATCTCCTCGAGTTCGGTCAACGAATTACTTACTTTTTACGCACAGTTGGCACGCCACAATTCCTACGCTATTCATTTCGGCTGTCTCTCGGGAATCTCGTAGTCGTCTTCTCATGCGCACTATCTCCTGCTGCGGTCTCGACCCCATGCCGAGACGCGCAACTCCAGCGCATTCATTCGGCAAAAAGCCGCAAAACATTACGCCACCTCGACACAATTTGTCAACGCTTTTTACAAAAATTCCAACCTAATCTTTTTCCGTTTTGCAAGTTCTTTTTTCGACAAATCGCACTTTTTTTACACCTACATCGCGCCTTTTTTCGCACCCACTCCGCACTTTTTCTCCTCCACTGCGCTTTTTTCACACGCACACACCCACTTTTTCACCCCCCCGCCCCTCTTTTTCCGTTTTTTTTCACACGCTTTCGCTTTTTTCGACCACACCAACTCGCCACCTCGGAAATTTTCGCACCACGGGCGCCATTTTTTTTACCCCCATCATTTGGCACGCCTCTATCGCCGCACAAGCCTCTATCGCCTCTATCGCCGCACAAGCCTCTATTGCCGATCGCCTTCTTTTTTCTTGGCGCTTCGCTATTGGTTCTCGCCAATACGCTCGCTTTTTTTTTGGGGGGGGGGCTATTGGCTCACGCCAATACGCCACCCTTGCGCGCTATGGCAAGCCATACGCGCGCTTGGCGCGGCTATGTGCTCACTTCGTTGCGCGCATACGCCTACGCTCTTTTTCGCCGCCTATGCCCGTTGGGCATACGGCGCCGGCTACGGCTATGTGCTCACTTCGTTGCGCGCATACGCCTACGCAGCCGTGCTATGTGCTCGGGCTACGCCCTTGCGCGCATACGCACGGCTATTTTTGCGCACCAAGCCGATATCTGCCGCTCCAGCGCATCCATTCCCCCGACGTTATAGATGATATCGTCGGCACGACGGCACATTTCTCCCACACCGATCTGCGACGCCATGCGCTTCGCAATCTGTTCGCGCGGCAATCCGTCGCGCAACGCGACGCGTTCGATCCGCATTTGTGGCGGCGCGACGACTGCAACGACGCGATCGACGAATCGCGCCCAGCCCGCTTCATATAAAAGCGCTGCATCGACGACGCCATGCGCCCAATCCCCTGTACTCGCACGTTCTAACGCTTCGCACAACCGCGCCTCGAGCGCAGGGTGCATAATCCGATTCAACTGTGCAACGCCTTCTGCCGACCCAAACGCCACGCGCCCGAGCGCACTGCGATCGACACATCGCCCAAGGCCCACGCGTTGCGGGGCGACTTCGTCGCCAAATGCCGCAACGAGCGCTTCGCATACGGCGGCATCGCCATGGACCTCGCGCGTCAACACATCGGCATCGATCGCAAAAAAACCGCATTTTCTTACCAAATATTGCGATACCGTCGACTTTCCACTACCTATTCCGCCAGTTAGCCCGAATATCATGCAATTCTTTTCTTTATCACTGCGACAAATCTATTTCCGCGTCCAGCGTTGCGCATCGCGCCGTTCGATCTTCGACATCGTCTTTTCGAAGATATCGCCCAAGTCTGCACCGCGCGAATTGGCGAGGCAGACGAGTACGAAGATGAGATCACCGATTTCCCCGTCGACGCCGTGTAATTCTTCGTCGGGTTTCGGTTTCTTTACCCCCGTCTCGTGGCTAATGGCGCGAGCGAGCTCGCCCAATTCCTCGACGAGGCGCGAAACTTGCACGAGTGGCGGAAAATACCCTTCTTCGTATTGCGAAACCCAAGCGGCGACGCGCGCTTGCGCCTCTTCGAACGTCAAGCTCATGCCTCCTCCGCGTCGCCATCGATCACATTTCCGACTAAGTCGTATTCCGTTGCTTCGACGATTTCGACGTCGACGAAATCGCCGATTTCAGCCATATCGCAATCGCAATTTTCATACGATAAGAAGACTTGTCCATCGACTTCGGGCGCTTGACCATAATATCGCCCCGTCAAGACGAGCTCGTGCTCGGGGCTATATCCATCGACTAAGACGCGCAAATGATCCCCGACGAGGTCTTGCATCATCGACGCCGAGATCTCCTGCTGCGCTTCCATTATGCGATCGCGCCGCGCCTGGCGTACCTCGAGCGGAATCTGATCGGCTCGATCGCCTGCAGGCGTGCCCGGCTCGGCAGAATAGACAAATACACCCAATCTATCGAACCGAATCTCTCGGATCCAATCGATGAGTTCGTCGACGTCGTCTTCCGTCTCCCCCGGATACCCTGCGATCAATGACGTGCGAAGGACTAACCCAGGAATATCGCGCAAGCGGCGCAAAAGCCTATCTTGCTCGTCGCGCGTCACGTGGCGACGCATATCGTCGAGGATGTGTTGCGATACGTGCTGCAACGGTATATCGACGTATGGCAATAGTTTGCCTTGCCCCACGCGTTCCAAAAGCGCATCGCTAAAGTTCCACGGATAAGCATAGAGCATGCGAATCCACTCAATCCCATCGATCTTTTCGATCGCATCGATAACTTGGATAATCCCGTCTTTAAGCCCGATATCGGTGCCATACCCCGTCAATTCTTGGGCAACGAGGACGATTTCTTTCACGCCCGCCGCAGCCAAACCTTCCGCCTCGCGGATGAGCGATTCGAGCGGTCGCGAAACTTGCTTGCCACGAATACTCGGGATCGTACAAAACGAGCACCGACGATTACACCCCTCCGATATCTTCAAATAAGCAAACGACTGCTTCGAAGCGAGTTCGCGTTCGAGGAAATAATCTCGATCGGGATCGGGATAAATCCCATCGACGGCATGCACGATGCCGTCGATCTGGCGCGTCGTCAAGAATTCATCGACCTCGGGCAACGACGATCGCAAATCGTCCATTTCGGCTTCGAACCGAGACGGCAAACAACCTGCTACGATGAGTTTCTTACATCGACCGCGTTTATAATCGGCATACGCCAATATTTCGTCGATCGATTCTTCGATCGATTCCTGCAAAAATGCACACGTATTGATGACGATGGCATCGGCGCGCTCTGGATCTGGCGTCAACGACCAGCCCGTCTTGCGCAACTGACCGAGCATGACCTCGGTATCGACGCGCGCCTTCGGGCATCCTAACGATAATATGTGTAAGTTCTTCTTCAAAGTATGAAGCCTTTATCCATTCAATTCTAAAAACTCTCCCCATCCCCCACATCGCTCGACATTCTCACCACGAGGAGATGACAGAGACACTAGTTAATTCACCTGTTCTGCACAAAGATCGATACTCGCCGGTGCAGCCAACGTATTATTGTCTTCTCTACACTCGACGAAGTTGCCGAATTGCTTATCTGCCGTCGGTTCATCGACGACGAAATTGATGGCGACGGGCGATTTCACGGCGACGACTTCGCCTTCAATCGTCACCGTCTGATCCCAAGCAATCGACGCCGTTGCCGATTGTCCAGGAGCCAACACCTTGTCGACCGTCGACTCGCCGATCAACACCTTCTGCCCCGTTTCATCGACGTTTTCGGCATAGAATTTGACGCCAACACCAGCTTTGACGCCGAGCGCACCTTCGTTGGCGACGTTTGCAATGAGCGTAATCTTGCGCGGCGTCGACGAACACAAATCCGTGTTAGTCGTCAACGCTTTGGCGACGAGATCGGGCGCATTAAATACGCCCGCCGGCTGCACGTTCTGTCGATAATTGTTCAACTTGCTGTGCGTCCAGTTCTGCAACTCGCGCTTCGGCACCGTTCCATCTTCGTTGATATTCGTCACGTGATAGAAATGTTGATTCCAAATGCGACGCGTGCGAACCCATTGTGCACCAGGGTCTTCATACACGTTGATGCCCATGGTATGCTTCTCATCGATGTCAGACGACAAGACGATTTCGGTGCTACCATCGTTGTCGACATCGACGATAATGGGATATTCATACCCCGTCGCACTGCGGTTATCCGTTTCCCAAATGATGAGCGGATCGTTATAACCATCGACATCTTCGTCGACGCCTTTTCCTTCGCCCGCATAGATGCGCAATTTGAGCTCGTCTGAATAGACGACTTCGGCTTTGCCGTCGCCTTCGAAATCGAAGACGCTCGACCCCGTCACGGCACTCGAATAGTCCGTCGTATTGCCATCGGCCCACAAAACTGTTCCGCCTTCGGGCGTGCCATCGTTGCTATAGACGATGTAGTAATACCGCGTTGCTACACCGACATCGGGTATCGTATCGCCGTTGAAATCGGCGATAACGGGCGTTCCACCTCCTGTATTGCATTGACCACTACTATCCTTACATCTCGCAGCCCATCGCTTTTCATCGACGGGAATGGGATTTTGCCAAGCCTTTTTGATGCTCCACTGATACGAACCATCTTCGAGCTGTTTTTTGTAGATCTTACTGAAGACGAACTTAGCGTCGTTATCCGTTTTCGAACGATACACACCTGGAACGACATGCGCAATTTCGGGCACGAGTTCGCCCGTTTCAGCGGCATCGTTGCCACTTGGCATCAAATCGGCAATGGCAATCTGCCCCCCGACACCGCCCGTAGCGAGGACATTGCAATGATCGTCGTAAATGAAGCTACCATTGATGAGTTCCATCTTTCCATCGCCATCTAGGTCGGCGGCATGGACGTAGCTTAACGATTTATTTTCGCATCCTTTGCGCCATTGCAACGATCCCTGACCGTTTTCGTCTTTGACGACCGAGGCAATGCCGTAATTCGTTACGACTTCGGGCGTGCCATCGCCATCTAAATCTGCCACCGATAAGAACGACAATTTTTGCCCATTCCCAATGTTGATGGCATACTTCGTCACGAGTTTGTATCCCGTCTCCGACACCGGATCGGGTTCGACGCCCAGAACTTCTAGCTTGTCGTTCTCATCGATCGAAAAATCATGCCCCCCAGATTGGCGGTGATTGTTTGTCCCAATGGCGATTTCTACCTTTCCATCGTTGTCGATATCGGCGACGACCGCACTAATCGGATACGTCCAATAACGCGGCTTTGACGATGCAATTTCATGCCCGTCGTCGCCACTTATCACGCGCAATACGCTCGGCGCTTGCGTATCGGGGTTATAATTTGTTGAATACGCCACAAAGATGATATCGGGCACATCGTCTTCGTTGACGACGCCATCGCCGTTGTCGTCGGTCATATTTGCAACCATCGGCATCGTAATGACGCGATAGTAAGACGGATATTCCGACGGCCTCTCGTTCTTGAGGCAACGCGGCCAATTGAACTGTAGAAGCGGCGTAAATGGACCTTTTTGGGGTCGAACTTCGCACGTCGAAGCGATTTGATCGGCGACGACACAGCGTTGCGACGTTTCTTCGCAAACTTCGTCGAAATTGCATTGCGACGATTTCGTGCATGGATTCCCGAGTTTTACACAGCGTTGCGATATGCAGATTTCGGTGGCGTTGTCGCAACAAAACTCTTCATTCGCCCCACATCGCTCATGCGTCGACGTGTCGCACGCTATCTTACATGTCTTATCTTCGCAAACCTCGCCAGTTTCGCAACAGATTCCACTACAACGAACGTTTTGCCCACAATCGACGCGGCACTCGCCTTCTTCGCACACTTGCCCACTAACGCAACAACTCACCGACATCGACGCGTCGTTATTACAACGCGTTTGTTCTTCGCTACACGGGAATATACACCCATACGTTTCGTCGCAATATTCACCGGGAAAACAACAAACACCTTGGCAAAGCGGAACGCCGTCGCCACATGATGGACCGCATGTATTGAATGCGGCATCGCAAAGTTCACCAGCATTGCAACATTCTCCGCCGCACATCGTCGAACAATCGCGACATTGTCGATCGATACACCTTTCGTTTTCTCCACACGACGAAATGCAATCATCGGTTAAGTCGTAACACACCTTTTGAACGCAAACTTGATCGGCGCCACATTGGGCACACGGATCATCGGGCGAATAGCATGAATCATTGACACATACTTTATCAGAACTGCATTTCGAACAAGGATCGGTCTTTTCGTAACAGGCGCCAGCGACACAAACTTGATCCGACTTACACCCCAAACACGGATCCGTCGGTTCATAACACTTCATATCGCGACATACTTGATCCGATCTACACCGCGCACAAGGCGATGTTGCACCATAACACACGTCTCCAACGCAAACGTTATCGGCTTCACACCTCGCACAAGCGCTGTCATTGGCGAAACACAAACCGCCGACACAGACTTGATCGATGCCACAAATCGCACAATCGGGATCGTCGTAACAAGTACCAGCTTCAGAACACACCTGTCCATCGGTGCATAATGCACATCCCGATGGCGTCTTCGCGCTGTCGTCATTACATCCACCGAGCGTCACCACACACGCAGACACGACACACAACGCCAAAACTCTTCCTCGTTTCATCTTCTTCTCTCGCTATCATCTGCGCACCAAAGAATGCGATTCACATCGCAAAAGCCCCAAAAAAGCGCACCCAATGTAACGAATACGAGCCTTTATTGCAATAACATCGCTTTTTTCGTCGCTTTCTCTTTATTCCCACTATTCGCTTTGGTAAAATGCAGCAAGGTGTATTTTGTGAACAAAAGGAGGATTTATGACCGATATGAAAACGACTGCAAAATCGAAGAAATCGTCTGCCCTTATGCCAAATACGACGCCATTGCGCAACGTTGCGAACATGACGGCAAACATGGCGAAATTGCGCCCTCTAGCGCCTGGCACGGCGATCGATAAACTCGGATCTCGCCAAGGTCGCATACTTGCAAACGGCAAAAAGCGCAATCCATCGCCATTTATCAAAACGCCAAGCACAAAATCGCCAGGCGCTCAAGGTCCCGAAGCCGGCGATTCCAAACCGATTGGCACTGCTACTGTCACATGTTCGGCACTCAACGTCCGATCCGACGCCAAAGCCGATGCAACTCGCATTGGCGGCGTCGTCAAAGGTCAAACCTTGTCCTACTACGAGGTCAAAGACGGGTGGCTAAAAATCTCATACGGTTCCAGTTTCGGATGGGTCAACGCCAAATTCACGACGTATAAAGCCGAACCTACACCAGAGCCCGAAAAGCCAACACCGACCCCAGATCCCCAACCCGATCCACCTACGCCCAAACCCGAAACGCCAACCGTTCTATTCAAAGTCAGGGTTACCGCCGATATCGGGCTCAACGTCCGCACGGGCGCAGGCACGCAATACGATAAAATCGGTGCTCTCGAACAAAACACCGTCGTCGAAGTCATTGCAGAAGAAAACGGCTGGTACAAGATCAACTACAACGGTGGCACTGGCTGGATCAGTGCCCAATACACCGAGAAAGTCGGCAATACGACGCCACAACCACCGACGACGACCAAAACCGTCGTCACATCCGACGCTCTCAATCTACGCGATATCCCCGGTTCGGGCACGACGCCTGCCCCTGGCTCCTCTGTCTATGTCACCATCCCAGCTGGCACCACGCTCACCGTACTCGCCGAACAAAACGGCTGGTACAAAGTCACATACGGTAGCCACACGGGCTGGTGTTGCGCTGCATTTACAGAAACACCTCCGCAAACCTCCGACAACGCCCTTGCCGATCTCAATCGCGTCATCACAAAAGCGCGTTCATTCGTCCGCAATCCGCATCACCCATACGTTTGGGGCGGCAAAGGTCAAATCATGACCAAACAACTCATCGACGGGCTCAATAAGCAATATCCCGGAAAGTATTCAAAGATCTATGCCAATAGCGCCGAATACTTCAATGGCAATTACCGAGCATTCGACTGCTCAGGATTGTGTTGCTGGTGCTATAAAAACGTCCTGGGCAAAGACATCAGCGAGGGATATGGCTGGCGTCCAAATTCGTCAAAGGCCGTCAAAGTCATGGGAAGCAATACCAAAGTTACTCAACTCCAAATCGGCGACGTCATCGAATCCCCGGGGCACTACGTCATGTATCGCGGCGATGGCAAAGCCGTCGAATCATGCGGCTCACAAGGGCTAGCTGACGACCGTCCATGGAACCTCAACGGTTGCAACGCTGTCTATCGATTCTTGCAATAATACACTGCCTCACTGCACTTGGCAGACGCTGTTCGAACAGGGCGATAAAATATCGCCCTGTTTTTTTGTGTGTGATATCTCACACGCCACCAACTCGATCTAAGAGACGACCGTCTAGATGCGATTGGCATGGCAAATCGCGATTGCCAACGCATCCGATGCATCGACGGGCCACGTATTTTGCACGCCGAGTAATATCCTAACCATATCGGCGACTTGTGCCTTTTCGGCGCGTCCAAACGATGTGACACTTTGTTTTACATCGGTCGGCGCGTATTCATAGAGCGGTATTCCAAATCGTGCACAAGCACATATTGCTACGCCACGCGCGTGCCCGAGCTTTATTGCTGCATCGGCAAACTTCTGATGAAATATCCCTTCAAATGCCGCACAATCGGGTTCATAGAGAGCCAAAAGCTCACCCAAAAACGCATCGATTTTGAGTAAACGCTCCGTAAACGGCATGTTGCCAAGCACGAGTCTATCGGCATGGATATAGCGCAAGCGCGATCCATTGCGCTCGATCACACCATACCCCATATAACGCGACCCAGGGTCAATTCCCAATATCCGCAATACAGCCATCTTGGCTACGCTCCAAAGTCCATATACAAATCATCACATATTTGTATAAAGAAAAGCCATAAAAAAGACGCTCACACTGGAGCGTCTTCAAGCAACTGGGATTAACCCAATTTTTCCATAATTTCGTCCGAGATATCGGCGT
>SFMP01000167.1 GCA_004554395.1 Myxococcales bacterium
AAGTTTCTGTTTTCAATATTATAATATTTAGATTCCTTACCGTTGTAACAAATTGAATTCATTGTATTAAACAATGATTCACTGGAATCGCCAAAATTATATTCATTCGGCACGCAGCCACCGCAACCTAATTTCTCTATGGTAGTAAAATTATTCTCTATACTTTCGTTGTAACAGTATTGACATTCTTCTATAATTTCGCCATCACAATCAACTCTCCCCTTTAAGTCATCTGCACATTTTGTCTGACCATTGCTACAACTCTCTTCTGGCAGGATGTCTCCATTTTTATCACAACTCCGACGCGAATTATTCAAATTATTACACGCAATCAAGTTGTCTTTTGGGGAAGATGGTAAACATTCAGTTTGAAGCGGAATTGACTCATTCTGTTTACACCATGCGACTTTGTCATTCGCGCAAATATACAATCTTGACTTTACATCGTTTTTATCACAAAATACAACCCTATTTTCTTCATCGCACGTCATATTGTTAGCTACTTGTGTGGCAACATCTTGAGCATTTCCACATTTTAAAAGCGTTCCATCTTTGCATTCGTATTGTTTTCCCGATTTGCATATATAGCGTTTGCATTTATCGCCGTTTTCGTCGCATCCCAATGGGCAAGTGGTTTTGGTTGGGGGTGCTTCGCCGTTGTCTTGGCACTCGTACATGATGCTGGAACCGTTCACCTTTTGACATATCGATCGTTTGACGGTTGACTCCCACTTTTGATCTTTACAAATTTTGATCATTTTGCCTTCGCATATCGGAGTGTCGTTTGGTGTGCATTTATCAGTTAGATCGGGATCTTGTTTGCAACCTTGGTGATCGTCGGCGCAACCATTGGGGCAAGGTGTTTTCCTGACTATATTGCCATCGCATCCATAGTTATTGCTCACGTTATTCGAACTAAAGCATGTATCGCTTGCAGTGATGTCGTGACTTTTATCGTTACTGAATTTGAGAACGCCATTATCACAATGATAAGTGCGATTGGGATCGTCATAATTATCGCAATCCTTCGCTTCGATTTGACCGCCGCTTGGCCTTATCAAATGATAACAAACACTTTGTTTAGCACATAAGACGATGCCTTTGTCATCGATATCCTTGCCTTTGACTTGAGCGATATCTGCAACACGACCGTTGATGCACGATCCAACGGTCACTGTCGTATTCTCGTAGATGGCGCCGCTCGACGGTACGACCCAAGTTGCTTTACCTGAATCGCATGTGACTTGAAGTTCGACGGTATCACCGCAGGCGTGGGCAGATGGCAATGCGAGGGCTATCGCGATGAGAAGACAATGACGCGAAGTGATGGTTTGCGATAAACGCCGTCGAATGTGATGCGCATTGTCGTTGAGCGATGACGAATTCTGGGGCGTTTTCGTCGTGGCGTAGTCGTCGTTTTGTCGTTCGTGTTTAGCTCTTTCTTGAACTTTGCACATGTCTTCCACTCTCCATTGAAACGGATAAAAGATGGGGGGCTTTATCAATGATAGCTATGATGTCAGGTATTATTTGAACAAGTCGATATCGAACGCATCGGGCGTTTCGTTTTCGATGTGTTGTTCGTCGACGGAGTCTTGTAGTTCGTCGAGTTGGTTTGAAATGGCGTGGTGTGTATCTTTGAGTAGGACTTGTGTCGAGCGTTTGAGGTCGCTCATGCGCGTGCGTTGTTCGATTTTGATTTCGCGCAGAGTTTTCATAATCTTTCGTTGATTCTCTTGAATCACCGAAAGTTGAGTTTGGATGGTGAGCATGGCGTCGACGAGGCCTTGCGTGCTGCCCGACGGCGAGTTGGCGCGGAGTAGGGCAGAGAGGACGGATTCGGTGGAATGTTCGTTCATGGCAGAGATTCCTCTAGTTTGACGTGGCGCCAGAGGGCGTCGAGTTCGTTGGCGTCGAGAGATTGTAGGCGCAAGTGGCGTGCAAGTGCGAGTCGTTTGAGGGCACGGAATCGTCGATCGAATTTGTCGACGCCGCGTTTGAAGGCGTCTTCGGGCGGAATGCCGGCTTTTCGAGCGAGGTTGACGAGGGCGAAGAAGAGGTCGCCGATTTCGTCGGCTAAGTGACCGTCGTATTGGGGTTTTGCGAGTGCGTCGCGGATTTCGTCGACTTCTTCTTGGAGTTTGTCGACGACGTCGGCGGCGGTGGGCCAGTCGAAGCCCAGGGCTGCGGCGTCGCGCGAAATGGCGAAAGCCCGCTTTGTGGTGTGCGGGCAGATGCGAATATTGCGTCGCATGTCTTATGCCTTGGCTTGCGTATCGTGTGGATGATTGAGCATGAGCACGGGTTGGCCTGTTTGTATGACGACGTCGCGCCAGAGGTCGCTTTCGGGATCGACGAGGTTTCGGCGACCGACGGAGAGGGCGATGGGGACGTGGACGTATTGTTCGTGGAGCATGGAGACGAGGAGGCCGGTGCGGCCGCTCATGGCGGCGTGGGCGGCGTGGGCGCCGAGTCGCGAGCAGTAGATGGAGTCGTTGGGGTTGGCTGCGCTGCCGCGGATGATGTAGCTAGGGTCGATGTATTTGAGGTTGAGGACGACGCCATCGCGTTTTGCGAGTTCGACGAGTTTGTTTTTGAGGAAGACGCCGATGTCGTTGAGGACTTTGTTGCCCGAGGCATCGACGGCTTTTGATGCCTGGAGTAGGTTTTGGCCGGCACCTTCTGCGACGAGTACGACGGCATGGTGTCGTCGTTCGAGGCGGGCTTTGATGCTTTCCCAGAGTCCGTTTTCGCCTTCGAGTTCGAAGGGAACTTCGGGGATGAGGACGTAGTTGACGTCGTTCGAGGCCAGCGCCGTGTAGGCGGCGATAAATCCGGATTCGCGCCCCATGACTTTGACGAGCCCAAGTCCGTTGATGGCGCTGATGGCTTCGGTATGTGCAGCGTTGACCGATTCGACGGCGCGCGAAACGGCGGTTTCGAAACCGAATGATCGTTGGACGAAGCTCAAATCGTTGTCGATAGTTTTGGGAATGCCGACGATGGCGAGTTTGCGACCGCGTTTTTGGGCTTCTTCGTAGAGCGCGAGCGCGCCTTTTTGCGTGCCGTCGCCGCCGATGGTGAAGAGCATATTGATGTTGAGTTGCTCGATCGTATCCATGATTTCGTCGGTTTTCGATCCCCCGCGCGACGATCCGAGTATCGTACCGCCGTGTTGGTGGATGACCGAGACTTTGGAGGGCTCGAGTCGGATGGGCTCATAGCCGTATTCGGGCAAGAAGCCACAGTATCCGAAGGGAATGCCGAGGATGTTGCGCACACCGTATTGATACCAGAGCGTCATGACGAGTGATCGAATGACGTCGTTGAGACCGGGGCAGAGACCGCCGCATGTCACGATCCCGGCGCAGACTTTTTTGGGGTCGAAGTAGAGCTTTTCGCGCGGGCCGGCTTTTTCGAGCATGTGGGTGCGTTTGAAATTGAGCTTGAGCGATTCGCCGTCGAACGTCTGATCGATGTCGTGCATGATGAATTCGTCGTCGCTGACGTAGTTGGCGACGAAGTCGTTGAGACGCGTCGAGAGATGGAGCGGCGAGGGAATCCGCGCCTGACCGAGGCGCTCGATGGTAAAGTCGATATTATTTGCGTTCGTCGTTGTCATGTAGATTGCCTTTTGATATTGGGATCGCCTTTCGATATTGCGATGACCTTCAGATCTTGAAACAAAGCGCATCAATCGCGCTCGAACCGAACATTACACTCCATTTTCATCGATTGTGCAATTCGGAAATTCACCCACATGTAGCACGGTGTAGTGATGCTATCGCGCGATGGTATCAAGCGGTGCAGGGCTACCGAGCCGACCCAACCATCCCAAATGTCCCCCTCGCCAAATATCTCACATCTGCCGTTGGCAGATGTCCATCCACCTCGCCAAATCCATAAACGCCCGCAACGCGGGCGTCTTCCTCCCTCGCCAAATACATTACGCCCGCAACGCGGGCGTCTTCCCCCTCGCCATTTATGGAGAGGGGGTGGCCGACAGGCCGGGGGTGAGGTCACATTCCCACTCGCAATAATTCTCACATCTGCCACAGGCAGATGTCTATTTCCCCATCTCCATTTATGGAGAGGGGGGCAGGGGGTGAGGTCAAACGCCCGCCGCAGCGGGCGTCTTCCCCCTCGCCATTTATGGAGAGGGGGTGGCCGACAGGCCGGGGGTGAGGTTCCAATCCACTTCTCATGCGAAGATTTGGATCTTGTCAAGGCGTTGCGGATTCAGTATAAGGTCGCGCCCGTGCATTTTGGGGGGAAATTGGAATGCACGTAGCGCGGGACGCATTATATGGTTATGGTATTTAATAGGAGGTACAGTGGCTTCGAAAGAGGAAGGGATAACCGTCGATGGAACGGTTGTCGAGGCATTGAGAAATGCGATGTTTCGCGTTGAGCTCGAAAACAAACACGTCGTTTTGGCACACGTTTCGGGCAAGATGAGAAAGTTTTTTATTCGTATTCTTCCTGGCGATAAAGTGACGGTTGAGCTTTCGCCGTACGATTTGACGCGCGGTCGGATTACGTATCGCGAGCGTTAATCCGACTTGCCGGGAACGTTGAATAACGCAGTCGCGGGGAAAAAGTATGATTTTTGACCGATTGTTGGGACATTTTTCGAGCGATTTGGCGATAGACCTTGGGACTGCGAATACGCTTATCTATGCAAAAGATCGGGGTATCGTCGTGCGCGAACCCTCGGTCGTTGCAGTTCAAAAAGAGAGCCGTGGCGAGAAGCGCGTGCTCGCCGTCGGTAAAGAAGCGAAAGAAATGCTAGGTCGTACGCCGGGCGGAATCCAAGCGATTCGTCCTATGCAAGACGGCGTCATCGCTGATTTCGAAGTAACCGAGGCGATGCTTCGCTATTTCATCATGCGCGCGCATAATCGAAAGACGTTCGTTCATCCTCGCATTATCATTTGCGTGCCCTACGGGATTACGGAAGTCGAGAAGCGTGCAGTCCGCGAGAGCGCCGAAAGCGCGGGAGCGCGCGAGGTGTATCTCATCGAAGAACCTATGGCTGCGGCTATTGGTGCGGGGTTGCCGATTACGCAGCCATCGGGCAATATGATCGTCGACATCGGAGGCGGGACGACCGAAGTCGCCGTCATCAGCTTAGCTGGCATCGTCAATTCGGATTCGATTCGCGTTGGCGGCGATAAGATGGACGAAGCGATCATCATGCACCTCAAAAACAAGTACAACATGCTCATCGGTGAGCGAACGGCGGAACACATCAAGTGCACGATTGGGATGGCGTATCCGGGCGATGAAGTTTTGACGTTGTCGATCAAGGGGCGCGATCAGACGGCGGGCTTGCCGCGCACGCAAGTCATCAATAGCGACGAAATCCGCGATGCGCTCAGCGACCCGATTCGCCAGATCGTCCAAGGCGTCCGATCGGCACTCGAAAAAACCCCGCCCGAGCTCTCGGCCGATATCATCGATAAGGGCATCGTTTTGACCGGCGGCGGCGCTTTGCTCAAGAATCTCGATATATTGATTCGCGAAGAAACCGGCCTGCCCGTGCTCATCGCCGACGACCCATTGACGTGTGTCGTGATGGGGTGCGGAAAAGCACTCGATGAAATGGATCTCTTGCGCGAAGTCATGTCGGAGAATTAGTTTTGAAAGACCTTTTGAAACGTTACCAAACGGTTGCCGTCGTGTCGTCGTGTGTGGCGATTCCGCTCGTGCTGTGGGTCGTTTCAAACAGTGGGCGCGATCGCGTCCATGCCCCCGAACGCCCCGTCCTCATGGCAATGGGCAAGATTCAAAGCGGCAACGATTATTTGACGGGCAATGCGTCGAATTTTTGGACGCATTACGTCGATCTCATCCATACCGAAGATGAGAACGAGAGCTTGCGCAAAGAAAATTCGCGATTGCGCGAAGAAAACATCGGCTTGCAAGGAATATTGCAGCAAAATGCGCGATTGACGCGACTCGTCGGATTTAAGCAACAACGCCCGATTTATCAATTGACGCCGGCGCGCGTCGTCGCCGCCGATATGTCGCCGTATTTTCGCGTCCTGCGCCTCCGGATCGAAGCCGAAACCGACGACATCAAGCCCGAAATGCCCGTCGTTTCGGCCGATGGCGTCGTCGGACGAATCGAGCGCGTCGCCGGGCGTTATTGCGACGTCATGCTCGCCGTCGACCCGCGTTCGAAGATCGACATTATGACACAACTCAACCGATCCCGCGGCATCTTGAGCGGCGTCGGCGCCGACGGTTCATACGATGCGAAGATTTCGTATTTGTTGCGGCGCGACGAAGTCGAAGAAGGCGAAATCGTCGTCACGAGTGGGCGAGCTGGCACTTTCCCAAAAGAATTGCCCATTGGGCGGATTAAATCGGTCGATACGAAATCATTTGGGTTGTATCAGACGGTGACCGTCGAACCCGTCGTCGATTTTTCGCGCCTCGAAGAAGTTTATATCATTACGGGGACGGCTGAGGCTTCGGCAATCGCAGGGAGGTAAACGTTGAAACGCGTCGTCATCAATGCGCTTTTGGCGTTTATTCTCATGCTCATTCAAACGAGTGTAGCGTCATCGTTTGGGCTACTGTCGGTCTGCCAGTTCGGAATATTGGCTTCGGTCGTCAGTTCCGCGCTTGCGTTCCCGACGATGTCGACCTCGATTTCGATGTTATTGCTCGGCTTGGCGTTCGATTTATGGGTCTCGGGGCCGCCGTTTCTCTATGCCTTTTTGTTTGTCATTGCACACCTCGTCGCGAGCGCGATTATCGGAAAAATACGCACCGAACGCCCCGTCTTCGTCATCCTCTATGCGACGATGGCATCGGCTTTTTTCGACCTCTTGCAATGCGTAGCCTATAGCTTGTTCTATCGAGAGGGCTATTATTGGGACATGTTTCCCAGAGTCGTCTTCGTCGATGCAATATGGGCAGCCGTTTGGGCTGCGCCCTATATGTGGGGCGTTTTGGCGCTCGATCGCATCATCGTCAAACGGCGAGCTGGTCGCCTTTCGTAGGGCATGCACGGGGATATGTGGCTCTTCTACGGACTCATCGGGCTGTGTATCGTGGCATGCGGCTTGGCCGGCGTTTGCCACTGGTCGACGTGCCTCGTCGTGGGCTTTGCCGTCGCCCTGGGCGCTGCCGGGCGACGTTATATCGTCGAACAATCCCGTCGAATCGATAACAATCGATATCGTTCCGCCCCCACCCTTTCCAACGGCACTCCCCCCCTTTCCAACGGCGACCCCACCCTTTCCAACGGCGATCAAAACGGCTCGAAACAAATTCCCGCTTCGTTTCGGCGCATGGGCGCCGTCGCCGCCGTGTCGACGTTTGCATCGCTTTGTGCCATCGATGCCTTGCGCCATATCGGATTCCAAGCGGCCGTTTTATCGTCGTTTCTCAACCTCGTTTGGGCATTGTTGGTCTATCGGAGCTTTTGCAACGATACGCTCTCGGACCGATTGCAAGCGGCTGTATTGTCGATATTGCCCTTGGCATGCTTAGCTTTTTCGATGCCGACGCTCGAATATGCGGCTTTCCTCGTCGTCTATATCGCCGTTCTCTTCGCCTTCTTTGCGTTTCAGGCGCTCACGCGCCCCAATAGCGGCGTGGCTGGTGATATCGTTGCTAGCCAAAGTCAGTCCACCACCACCCTATCGAAATCGCCGATTCGTCGGCGCGTGCAACGTGGGGGCGCGGTCGTCGCCGCCGTTGCCGCCGTTTGCCTCGTGAGCAGTCTTTTGTTCCTCATCATGCCGCGTTATCGGGCTGGCGAAGCCTCGCCAGGCACGGGCATGGCTCGCCAGGCCACGGCGGCTTTCCCCGATGTATCGCTCGACAAAACCGGAAAAATCGACCTCGACCCAAGTCTCGTCTTTCGTGCCAATGTGCCAGAAATCCCCGATACGCGTTACTGGATCATCGATACCCACAATTCATTCGACGGCACGACGTGGCACAATACGTTTTCGTACCAAGCGCGCGAAACGCCCGAACGCGTCTCCGCTCCCGTCTATCGCCTCGAATTTGTTCGCGATTGGTACGATTGGCGGCTCCCCGTTTTGCGCCATACGACTGGTGTTCGCCGCCTCGAAGACGACGACTCGCGCGCCCGATTCTACGTCGATCCCTACGACGATTATCGACGAAGGGGATGGCCGCCTGCCATATCGGGCTTTGAATTCAGCTATGACACCGTTCGACGCGACCCGACGTTCGACGCCTTCCAATCGCGCGATATTTGGCCCAACCGACATCCCAACAGCTCGTCTTATCGAAAACTCCATCGCACGGCGCTCAGAATTACCGATGGGGCAAATACCAATCGCGAAAAAGCACAACGCATCGTCGATTATCTCCAAAAAAACTACGCCTATAGTCTCGATCGCCCCGTCCGTTCGGGGTTCGTCGTCGAAGACTTTCTATTCGAACAAAAATTCGGTCACTGCGAAATCTTTTCGACGGCAATGGCCGTTCTCCTCGCGACGCTCGACATTGGCGTGCGCAACGTCAGCGGATTCGCCTCGTCCGAATATCGCAACGGCTACCACCTCGTCCGCGCCGCCCATGCCCATAGCTGGGTCGAAGTCCAACTCGACGATGGCTCCTGGCAAGTCTTCGATCCAACGCCCGCTGGCCCGGCACAAATCAAACCGAGCTGGCGCGTCAGGCTCAACGATTGGTTCGATTCCTATCGAAGCGATAAATTCTACCGCTGGGTCGACGCCCACTGGGCTCTATCGATCATCGCCTTATTGGCCGCCATCGCCGCTTTCTTCGTCGTGCGCCGTGCCATCGAAGCCCTGCAATTGCGCCTTCAACCCCCGCCTATCGTCATGCAAATCGCTTGGAATCGCTTTATCGACGCAATCCCTGCCACCCCGGCAATCGCCTCCAAAAACACCGCACCCAAGCCCCAGGCGCAAAAATCGACGGGGAGCGCACCACCGGCAATCGCCTCCAAAACTACCACACCAGAGCCCCGATCGCAAAAATCGACGGAGTACAGCACCAAGCGTCGCGAAAAAATCCCCACCGACGCAATAGATCCCCCTATCAATGCGTTTGAATGGTGGTATGAATGCTACCAATCAGACGATTCGGCAATTGGTCGCTTTGTTCGCGCCAATATCGCGACGCGATTCATGCCAAACGACCGACAACTCACGGGTTTTGCACGATTCCGATTCAATAGTGCGACACTTCAATCCATGCGCAACGCGCAAAGAGAATGGCTACGGAGGAAACGATGAATATCGAAGTATTTGTAACGCGAGATTTGCCCATGGAACCGCAAGTCTTCTTGGCGGCGCAAGCCCTACTCAATGGGCAAGCCGTCATATTCCCCACCGAAACCGTCTACGGCATAGGCGTCGACGCCATCGACGATGCCGCTATCGATCACCTCATTTCGATAAAACGACGCCCCGACAACAAGCCCTTCCCCGTCATGGTCCGCGATTTGGCCATGGCTGAATCTCTCGTCGATCTCGGCGCCGCCCGCGAAATCGCCAAAGACTACTGGCCAGGCCCCCTCACGCTCGTTTTGCCCGCCAAAACACAGCTCGCCGATGCCTGCATCCAAAACGGAACCATCGGCATCCGCTGCCCCAATCACCCCGTCGCACAGGCGATTCTCAACATCGCACAAATCCCACTCGCCGTTCCAAGCTGCAATCCATCGGGCCAACAACCCGCCACAAACGCCGTCGAAGTTCGCCGCATGTTCATGGGCGCCGACATCGCCTACCGCATCTTGCAAGCCGACCCCACCGAAGGCACGCCCACCACTGTCCTCAAAATCGAGCCCACCAAATGGACCGTCCTGCGCCAAGGCCGAATCTCCGCCGAAACGATTCGCTCCTACCTCCCGCAAGGCGTCGATCTCTCCGCATGAAATTCGCCATTTCATCGCTGCGAGAGACCTTCACCAACACCATGAAGCTCTCTTTCATCCATTATTTCATCGTTGCGTCAGCCCTTCTGCACCTCTTTCCCCGTGTATATATGATGATAATCCCCCATATTGCTCGTTTTGCGGCGTTCGTCTTCGTACTCGCCCCCATCGCCTACGCCGCCGGCTGTTCCGAATCGCCCGAATCCGCCACGCCACCCGCTCCCATGCCACCCGCGAGCCAAGCTCAAGTCCGCGTCGCCACGTTCAACGTCCATCGCCTCTTCGACACCGTGTGCGACAGCAAAAATTGCGGTGGCAAAAACTACGAGCCACAGCCATCACAAGAAGAATACGACGCGCAAATCGCCGACATCGCACGCTCGATCAGAACCATCGACGCCGACATCGTCCTGCTCCAAGAAATCGAAAAAGAATCGAGCGTCGTCGACCTCCAAAACGCGCTCTCCATCTATCCCGCCTACGCCTTCGGTGAATGCGGCTACAGAGCCTCCCTCGACGTCGCCATCCTCACGCGCGGCACCATCGACGCCGTCGAAACTTACCGCTCCGGCTACAGCTACACCGACCCCACCGGCAAGCCTCGCCCCCTATCGCGCGAGCTCATCCGCGCCGACATCGACCTCAACGGCATCAAAATATCGGCATTCACCACGCACCTCGTCTCGCGCGTCTCCGACCCCACCGGCGCACGCCGACGCGCCGAAGCCGCCTACACTCAACAAGTCATCGCCGAATTCGCCGCACAAAACCCTCAGCGATTCATCGTCTTTGGCGGCGACCTCAACGACACACCCACCGACACCACCGTCATCGACCTCGAAAAAGACGGCATACTCATCCGCGACGCAAAAAACCTCCCACCCGCCACGGTCTACACCTGGGGCAACAAAGTCGCCTTCGACCACCTCTTCCACAACGCCCCACTTTCACCTCACTGGGCAAAAACCGCACGCATCTGCAACGACAACCCCGCCACCGGCCTCGGCACCAGCGACCACTGCGCACTCAAATCCACCTACACATTCCCCCTCGACTATTTAGGATTATCGCGATGAAAAATATCAAAACTCTAGCCGATATCATCGATGCTTCGGCGCAAAAATATCCCAATCGCCAACTCTTCGGATACAAAGTTCGCGACCGATACGAATGGATTACCTACGCCGATTTCCATCAAAAAATGGAACGTCTCCGCAAGGGTTTCTCCGATCTCGGCATGAAACGCGGCGACGTCATCGCCATCATTTCGAGCAATAGCGTCCCATTCGCCATGACCGTCTACGCCGCTTATGGCCTCGGCGCCGCCGTCGTCCCCATGTACGAAGTCCAAAAAGCCGAAGATTGGGCCTATATCATTCGCGATTGCGGCGCGCGATTCGTCTTCGTCAGCAATCGGCGCATCGCCGATACAGTCGCCGATTTTGCCATCGAATCGGTCGAACACATCGTTTTCTTAGCCAGCGACCCCAACAACACCGAATTCGATTCGGTCGAAAAGATCATCGATCGCTCGCACGAACCCATGAAATCCCTCGACATCAACGACAATACCATCGCCGATATCTTGTATACGAGCGGCACGACGGGCATGCCAAAAGGCGTCGAATTGACACATCACAACATCGTCGCCAATGCCATCCATACGTTTGCTGGCTTCGATGCCTCGTGCCGCGACCGTTCGCTCTCTTTTCTTCCTTGGGCCCATGCTTTTGGCAAAACCGTCGAACTCCACATATTCCCCTATTTCGGCGCTTCGATCGCACTCGCCGAATCCGCACGAACGATCGCAAAAAACCTCCAAGAAGCACAACCGACGATACTCGTCGGCGTCCCAAAGATATTCAATAAATTCTACGATACGATCCACATCTCGGCGCTCAAAAATCGCGTCACGCAAGTCGTCTTCGACATTACCGACGAATTGTCGCTTCGATCGCATACCAAACCGCTCACGAAACTCGAACAAATCGGGCTCAAAATCCTCTACAAGGCAATTGGCCCAAAGATTCATTCCGCCTTTGGCGGTCGCTTGCGATTCTGCATCAGCGGTGGCGCACCTTTGGCCATCGAAATCGTCCAATTCTTCGACAGCTTCGGCATCCCCATCTTCGAGGGCTACGGCATGACCGAGACTTCGCCCATCATCGCCGTCAATAAACACGGAAACGTCAAATTCGGTTCCGTCGGTAGAGTTTTGGCGTGCAATCGCGTCTCCATCGTCCCCATCGATGCCGATGACGACGCCAAATCGACCGATAGTTCAAATGCAAATCGCGTCGGTGAAGTCGTCGTCTCGGGCGATTGCGTCATGAAAGCATACCATCATCTCCCCGATCTCACCGCCGAAGTCCTCTCCAATGGCGCATTCAAAACGGGCGATCTCGGTTATATCGACGAAGATGGCTATCTGTTCCTCACCGGGCGCGTCAAAGAACAATTCAAACTCGAAAACGGAAAATACGTCGTCCCAGGCGCGCTCGAAGAAAAACTCAAAACGTCGCCCCATATCGAACACGCCGTCATTTTCGGCGCTGGCAAGCCATATAACGTCGTTCTCGTCCGTCCTAGCGACGATTTCGTCGACCAATTCATTGCACAAAACAAAGGTGCCGTCGATCGATCCAACCTCGAACGCGATGCGTCGTTCAATGCCGCCGTCTTCGAAGAAATCCAAAAGATGGGCAAAGATTTCCGCGGCTACGAACGCCCTCAAAAAATCGCCATCACCCTCGACGAGTTTTCGATCGACAATGGCTTGCTCACCCCAGCCCTCAAACTCAAACGATACGCCATCGAGAAAAAATACAAAGAACGCATCAATGCTTTGTACGATTAGGCAATGGGCGCGTCTCATATCAAAACGCGCCTTTTACCCCCCCGTTGGCCTATAGGCTATTTCTCAAACGAAGCCACGACCATGACGACGCCATTGGCACCCGTCGTGCCCGCCGACGTCGTTTCCGGCGATCCGCCGCCCAATCCGCCGAGGGCATAATTGACGTCGTCTTCGGCTTCTTGGAAGCGGAATGTGTTTTGGCTTTCGTAGCTCGACAACGATCCAATACCGGCGATCCCTGCCGAGATGCCACCGCATCCGCCGCCGCCGCCGCCACCCGAACCGCCTTTGCCGCCCGTGCCGCCTGCACCGCCGGCGCCTGCGCACCAAGCTGGCGCGATGTTCGAACCGCCTTTGCCGCCTTTGCCGCCCGTGCCACCGGCGCCACCCGCGCCACCGCGCCCGCCGTTTCCGCCTTTCCCAAGGCGAATCACGTTTCCGTAGATCTTCGATGGCGAGTGCGTTTTGGCGATCCAAATGGCAAAAGAACCGCCTCCGCTACCGCCGGCATTGCCGCCACTGCCTCCGCAGCCCCCCGCACCGCCGCCGCCGCCACTGCCTCCGACGTCGCCCACGAGGTTCCCTTGGGTGCAACCTGGCGTATTGTTGTTGTCGGCATTGCCACCCGCGCCGCCGCCGCCGCCGCCAAATGCTGCGCCGCCGCCGCCGCCGTTTGTCGCCGTGTTGCCGACCCAACGACCATCGACGACGCGCCCCATCGCATTGCTGCAACCCGCACCGCCAGTCCCATGGCTACCATTGGCGCCGTTGAGTGCATCGTGACCGTTGGCATATCCACCCGACGAACAGTCGTATTTGCAATAATCGAAATGATCGGGATACGTGTTGTTATAGGAGTTGTTATCGCCACCGCGACCATTTCGTATATCGCTATTGGCATCGAACGATGGCTGATAATTCTGCAACGTACCGCGCCCGCCTTGGGCATCGGCGCCCGGATTCCCCGCAGCATTGCGGCAATAGCGATTCAAACCTGCGCTACCTCCTTTCCCCGATACCCCATAACAACTCGCTTGCTTGCATTCAAAGCTATTCTGGCCATCGCCGCCATCGTTGCCCGATTGACCCGAGCTCCCCGATGCCCCCGCGCCGCCATCGCCTCCGCGCCCTCCGATAATCGTATTGTTGGCGATGACGATGTTCGATTGCGCCTGCGTCAGATAAATCGCATACGTATTGCGACCCGATAAATCGGCTAACGCATCCGATTCGTCGGCATCATAGCCCGCAATCACAAACCCTGCGATGAGCGTCAATCCCTTCACCGATGGGAAATACACCGTGCCCGGTTTCGCATCGTCCGTCGGCGGCGGAGCAACTATCTGCGTCGGATTCATGACGATGTTGCGCGTCGAAAAATCGTGCGAATAGCCGCCATAAAGTCGAACACCCGAACGCATCTCGACTTGTTCTAGATAAGTTCCGGCGGCGACGAGTATCGCCGTATGCTTACTCGCATCGTAGGCGCGAATCGCTTCGCCGATCGTCGAATACGGGTGTTCGCGCGTTCCGCGCGATATCTTCGACTGCGAGTTCACGAAGAGCGACGACGATTCCGTCCCGTCGATGCCATCGCAGTTGCGGTCGATGTAAAGGCTCGTTTCCGTTGGATACGCATTAAACAAATCCGGGTCGTCGATATCGCCATCGACCGCAACGCCGCATTCACAGCCGTCGGCATCGATCTTATTCACATCGTGGAACTGTACGCGCAATTGGCATTTGGTTTCGATACACCTCAACGCCGAGTCGATCGATCGACAATCTGCATCGGCGCTACACGATGCCGCCGACATTTCGCCCGATTCGGCAACGCAATAATAAAATTGGCGATCGCATTTTTGACCCTTTCCGCAGTCAGAATCTTGCTGGCAACGTTTCCCCGTCGCTCGCGTCTCGAGTTTGCAACCTGTAAATTGGCACGTATACGCATCGCCATCGTTCAAACACGCGCCCTCGGCGTGTAACTCGGGCGCCTTCCAACGGCTCTCGCAATCCGAATTACACGCTCCGCAATGGTTCGGATGATTATAACGCCCTTGTTCGTCTTTGAAATCTTCGTCGATTTCGCCATCGCAGTCGTTATCTTGGCCGTCGCAAAGCTCCTGCGTCAATCCTTGCGTACTACAATCGCTCCACGCAAACGTCGTCGCATCGATCTTTTCGCACGTCTGGCGACCTTGGCACACGCCCGTCGCCGACGAAACGACGCAGTTGCGCGTCATCCCGGCTTTCTCGGCATCGCACGAACACGACGATCCCTTGGGAAGGCAACGCTTGCCACCTTCATATATCTGGCACAAATATCCCTCGGGGCAACAACTCCTAACTCCGACTAAACCACTACAATTCGGATACGGCGATTTTTCGTCGCAACTCTGCAAACAATGACGTCCAAAATCCCCCGGCAACGACCCGCAAACATCGCTATAGACTCGGCAATCGGCATCGTCGGCGCAAACTTGGCAAGCCGGCGACTCCAATTTCACACAGCTCACAGGATTCTCATGCGGGAATGGATAATAACCGCTCTCGCATTTTTGGGGCACGCACGTCGGCACATCGCCGCGAACTTGGCAAACGGCTGCACCCTCGACCACTTTGCCACTGGAATCTAATTCCAAATGCGACAATATCTGCCGGCACGATGCCCCACAAGAACCACAGTGCTCGATGTGTACATAGCGCCCCTCTTCGTCGACAAACGGCTCGTCGACCAAGCCATTGCAGTTGTCGTCGACGCCATTGCATACCTCGCGCTCGGGCGCCGTCGCATCGCAATACCAATAATATATTTCGTGCTCGTTTTTCGAACATACCCAGCGCCCGACGCAAGCACCGACATAACAAATCGGATACGTCGCCCCGACTTCGTCAGTCTCCGGATCGACTACGATATCGGGATCGGCCGAATCGATGAGTCCATCGCAGTCGTCGTCTACGCCATTGCACATTTCCGCTTGCGGCATCCGCGCATCGCATGCACTCCAGTCGTAACCCGTCTCCGTCTTGATGCAATATTTCCGACCCGAACACGTCCCGTATTCGTTCGTATTGCTACACGATACTCCAAGGCCCTCTTTGCTCTCGCTACATTCGCACGAATTGTCGAGCGGGCGGCATTGCATAAACGTCGCATCGCCACGATCGACCGATTCGCACGTATACCCCTTCGGGCAAGCATCGACGCTACAATCTTGCCCGCAAATCATCCCTTCGATCGATTCCAAACACAAATCACCCGTCGCGTTGCAATGCCCATCGACCGCACACGTCGTGCAAAGGCGCGATGTCGTCTTCTTCACGCATACGCGCCCCGAACTCGATTCTACACCGCTCCCCGTCCACGCCTTGCATTCTTCGTTCTCCGGATCGGGGCAATCCTCGTGCGCTTTGCACGGCTTCGTGCAAACACCGCCATTGTCGGGGCCCAGCGGCAAACACAAACCCTCGATGCATTCCCGATGTGCAATACATGTCTCGCCATATTTGCGCTCGGCAATTATCCATTCCGTCTTGTCTTCTTCGACACAAGTGCCATTATGGCACACATAACCTTCGCGACAATCGTACCGCGTCATGCATTCGCATGTACCATTGTCCTTGCACGTCGAATTGCACGATATCCCCGATACGGCTGTCAAACTCAATACTAAGCAAAAGAACGTCTGTTTCTTCATCGTTGCACACCTTCTCAATATGCGTCCCTAAACTCATACGCAATGCGTCCAGATTAGCATAATCGACGCCAAATCGGAAATAAACGCAAATACATTACGCCCGCAACGCGGGCATCTATTCCCCATCGACAAATACATTACGCCCGCAACGCGGGCGTCTATTCCCCCTCGCCATTTATGGAGAGGGGGTGGCCGACAGGCCGGGGGTGAGGTCAAACGCCCGCAACGCGGGCGTCTATTCCCCATCGACAAATACATTACGCCCGCAACGCGGGCGTCTATTCCCCCTCGCCAAATACATTACACCCGCAACGCGGGTGTCTTTCCCCCTCTCCATTTATGGAGAGGGGGTGGCCGACAGGCCGGGGGTGAGGTCAGGGGG
>SFMP01000168.1 GCA_004554395.1 Myxococcales bacterium
ATTGGGGCTCGAAAAGACGCGAACGCCATTCGTGCCTTCCAATAAGCTCGGATCATTTTTATCGAAAATTCCTTGAATGCACTTATCCCATCCTTTCTCTACTGAAAGCGAATTCGGACAATTCTTAGTCATAGAATTATTCGACGAAACGATGATTTCGGCATGTCCGTCGTTGTTGACGTCGGCAATGACGGGGTATTCCCAGTGCGTGCCCGACGTATTGCATTGACAATAGACGGTTTCGCCATCGTCGCCATTATAAACGCGCAAGAAAAGCTCATCGGCATAAACGATTTCGGCTTTGCCATCGCCATCGAAGTCGAATACCGATGATCCGGTCTTCGCCGACGAATCGTCTTGTGTCGTACGTCGCCATAGAACATTGCCGAGGTAATCAAAGACGATATAGCCAGTTCTACCAGCAAACGTCATCTCGGGGTGTGCATCGCCCGTGATGTTGGCAATCGTCGGAGCCCCACCGCCTCCGACATCGTGCCGTATCGGGGCTTTCCAATGGTCGGTGCCGTCGTGGTTGAAAACCATGACAGTATTCCCTTCATTTGATCGAACGACGAATATCTCAGGTTTTCCATCGAGATCGATATCGGCAACAGCGGGGTATCCATCGGGGTGCCCGTCTTTTCTTCGATTGTAGTAATCGACGAGCTTTTTGCTCTGTTTGTCGAGTTTATAGGCGACGTTTCCACCGACGAGTTCGAGTTCCCCGTCGCCATCGAGATCGGCTGCGACGCTGTAATCACATGGGGCATGCGCCGCGAGACTATCGAATGAATCTCCATTGACACCTAAACAACGCTCACTACCGAGCAATTCGCCCGTCGCACCGTCGTGAATGTGATAGCGCACGTAGACTTCGGGTTTTCCATCGCCATCGAAATCGGCGATGCCCGGTCCACCTTGGCCACACTCCTGAATGGGATTATTGCTCTTCCACAGAAGTGAAATCTGTTTTGTCTTTGGATCGAATTTGTAGGTCGCGAGTCTGTATTGGTCAGAACATGTGACGATTTCGGGGATCGTGTCGCCGTCGAGATCGCCCAAAGCGACTTGGCTACCGCCGTCGGTCATAAATCCATTGCCCTCGTTATCTTTGCCCGTCGAGCTCGCAATGAGCTCACCTGTCTTGCCATTGACGATGCGTATAATGCCATTGCCCTGATACGCTCCCCCAGAGAATGAATTGAAGACGACATCGGGGATGGTGTCGCCATCCATATCCATGACCATGGGAGAGCTCATGACTTGGACGTGTTGAGGGAATTCTGCAGGGGCTTCTTTGCCCCAATACCACAAGAGCGTGGGTTGGACCTCGCCGCCCTTTTGCGTCATGAAACACGCCTCGCCCGTCGGCTTTGGCAAACAAGTATTCGTCGCTTGATCGCAATATTCGCTGTTTTCGCACATATAATTGTCGATACACGTTACCGACGGCTTAAAGCATTGATTCGACGTGCAGATTTCGCCATCGCCACAACACACCGTCGTTCCATCGGTAAGCGTACACCTTTGATGCGTACCGCAATCTTTCTGACATGCCGCAAACTCGCACACTTCGCCTTCTCGGCAACAGTCGTTGCCGCAACTGTTATCAGCATCGCAACACGTCTTTCGCGATCCACAAAACTGCGTTAGATCGCAACAATCGGTTCCACAGCGCACGCGACCGTCGAGACAATAGTTGCGCAATACACATGAGCCGTCATCGCCACACGTATAATCGGCGTCACAATAAACATCGCCGCATTTATCCTTCATGTAGCATGTTTCGTTGTAGCAATACTCTGTGACTTCGTCGCATTGCACGCCACCACAATCGCCAATTTTGCGGCATAGATTGTCGTAACACACTTCGTCGTCGGCGCACTTTATGCCCCAACAATCGCCTTTGGGTTTACATTCGCCAAAAAAGCACGTTTCGCCAGGGTAACAGGCAACGCCATTGCAATCGCCGGCAACTCGGCACATGCCATCGTGACACGTTTCGTCGCCTTGGCATTGAGCGCCACCGCAGTCGCCTGTTGCCCGACAGGCGCCTTGGAAGCAGACTTCATCGTCGCGACAAACGACGCTCCCGCATTTGTCCGTGCGGCTTAGGGATAGTGTAAATCTCTAAAAAGGAGACGGCATAGTTTACAGCAATGTAGGCTATGCCGTCTTTTCTTGCGCTTCAACGGGGATTTCAACAGCCCCGATGAAATTCCAGTAGATGACTATTGTTTGCTTTTTCGTGCGTGTGCCGGGGACCTTCTCTGGCTTGAGGACCTCTATCTTCTCCACGAAGGACCGGATGATCCCAGCGGTTAGTTCCGTGATGTCCGTGTACTTGCGCACCATACCGAGGAAGGAGTCTACATTCAGCCGTTGTTCCTTTGAGGCGTCAATGAACTCGGTAAGCTCGGCTTTACGGCTTTCCAGCTGATTCTGCTCGGCCTCATAGGAGGCGGACAGCTTGGCAAAACGCTCATCGCTGATCTTGCCTTCCACATTATCCTCGTAGAGACGCTGAATGATGCCATCCAGCTTGCCGATGCGCTCCTCTGCCTGTGCAAGCTCACGGGTACTGTCACGGAGCTGCCGGGTCAGTTCTTTTTCGCTGTGCCGTGTGACCAGCTGAATAAAATCTTCCTCATGCTCACGGGCGTAAGCAGTGACGAGCCGCAGTTCCCGGAGCAGAATTTCCTCCACCTGAACATTGTGAATCTGGTGCGGAGTACACATCCCTTTGTGCTTGCGGTACTTGGCGCAGATGAAAATCTCCTGCTCGTGCGTCCAGCCCCGGTGACGGACCTGATACAGCTTTGAGCCGCAATCGGCGCAGAACAGCATACCGGACAGGATCGGCATCTCGCCCATCGGGGTAACACGCCGTCTGCCTTCACGGATACGCTGGACAATATCAAAGCTCTCCTGATCGATGATGGCCTCGTGCGTATTCTCGAACACGGCCCATTCGGATGGATCGTTTGCCAGCTTCTTCTTGTCCCGGAATGATTTCGTACGAGTTTTGAAATTGACCGTATGGCCGAGATATTCCTGTCTCGTGAAAATCCGGGTGATCGTGGTGTCATCCCATCCGTAAGGGCTGTGACCGTCAGACCGGGCCGGGAGCGTGATGCCGAGCCGCTTTGCATGATAGATCGGGATCTCAATCTGCCGCTTCTCCAAAATAGATGCGATTTGTGAGGGACCATAACCGGCGATGCACAGCCGGAATATCTCCCTTACCACCTCTGCAGCCTCTTCGTCCACGATCCAGTGGTTTTTATCCTCCGGGTCCTTCAGATAGCCGTAAGGTGGATTGGTGCAGAGCGGCTTGCCGGAATTGCCCTTCGCCTTGAACACAGCCTTTATTTTCCGGCTGGTGTCTTTGGCGTAGAACTCGTTGAAAATGTTGATGAAGGGCGTCATGTCGTTTTCCGTGCCGTTGATACTGTCCACGCCGTTGTTGATGGCGATGAAGCGGATGTCGTGGGCCGGGAAAAGCACCTCCGTGTACATACCGACCTGAAGGTAGTCCCTTCCGAGGCGGCTCATATCCTTGACGATGATGATGCCGATTTTGTCCTCGTTGATCATGCCGATGAGCCGCTGCCAATCCGGTCTGTTGAAATTGGTCCCACTGTA
>SFMP01000169.1 GCA_004554395.1 Myxococcales bacterium
CACAAACGCAAACTGAATTCAAATTCATACGACAAACCGTCGACCTCGACGGTGACGCCGCACCCGACCTCCTCTTCCTCTCGCCAAACCACCGCATACTGCTTCAGTCTCCACCTCTTCACATGTACCCTGCTCAATCGATTCGCAATCATCGGCACATTTCGCCGCACCGCCCGCTTTCCAGTTTTTCGTATAGTCAAACGCAATGCAAGCGATCGGCGTCTTATCCCCCTTGTCGCAAGCCTCACCACCAGTTTTCAGACCATCGCCACATACGGCTTCCCCTTCCTCGCACGTTCCTACTGTCAGCCGACACGAAGTCGAACACCCTGGCACGCCGCCTTCTTTCCACTTTTTCGTGCTGTCGTAAGTCTGGCAAGTCGCCTCAACCTTGCCCCCAATCTCGCACTGCTCACCCGCTGCCACATCGATAAAGCCGTCGCCACATTTGCTTACGATAGTTGTGTTATTGTCACTGCCTTCATCGCAACCGAATGCCAAAAGCGCCAACGTCGTCAAAAACAAAGTCTTCTTCATGTTTCTACCTCACGATGAGAATGGAAAGAACTGCGCATCATTTTTTATCATGCGCCAAACAACGCCCAGCACTATGACAAAAAACGCCTTCGATATCAAATGCAATCTCTGATTATCAGATGTGATCTATAAATCCCCTTCCTAAACGCCGCCATCAAAAACCCACATATACCCACCTAGCACAGCATGCCAATGACGAGCTAAAGATCACGATGCGATTTTCATAAAAGCCAACAAGTCCTCATCACCACACACATACGCCCGCAACGCGGCCGCCAATTCCCCCTCGCAAAATTTCTCACATCTGCCGTAGGCAGATATCTATTCCCCCTCGCCATTTATGGAGAGGGGGTGGCCGACAGGCCGGGGGTGAGGTCAAGGGGAACAGGCGTCCAATGGCGCACAAAACCACCCCAAATACTCGACATTCCCCTTCTTCGCCCCTGGCGTATCGCTATCGACACCCGATACAAATCGATATCCCATACTGCATGCCAACGCGATGATCCGATCTATCGCTTCGGCGCGTGCCGCCTGATCTTTCACTTTCCCATCGCAAACGAAGTCTTTCCCCACTTCGAATTGTGGCTTGATCAAAAACACGCAGTCGGCGTTCGGCGCCAGATGCGCCTTGAGCGGCTCTAATATCTTATCGAGCGATATAAACGACACATCGGCAACGGCGAGTTCGATCGGATCGGCAAAAAAACCCTTCTCGGTATAACGAAAATTCGTCCGCTCGATGTTCACGACGCGCGGGTCGGTGCGCAATTTCCAAGCCAGTTGCCCGTAGCCCACGTCGAGCGCATAGACCTTTTTCGCCCCCCTCTGCAGCAGGCAATCCGTAAACCCACCAGTCGATGCACCGATGTCGAGAGCTATCTTATCGCGCACGACGAGATCCGAAAACCGCTTCAACGCCCCATCGAGCTTAAGCCCGCCACGCGACACAAATGGATTAAACTGCCCGGTCAATTCCACCTCGGCATCCACCGATGTCGGCGTCCCCGCCTTATCCACTCGCTTTCCACCGACGAACACATTCCCTGCCATGATCAACGCCTTCGCCTGCGTCTTATTCGGTGCCAATTCATGCGCCACGAGCCAATCATCCAATCTTATCTTCTCTTTCATCTACATTCCTAGTCCCCCCACCCCATTCAGCCCCATCTCTCTCCACATACGCCCGCCGTGGCGGGCGTCAATTCCCCCTCGCCAATTCCACATACGCCCGCCACGGCGGGCGTCTATATCCCCATCTCCATTCATGGAGAGGGGGTGGCCGACAGGCCGGGGGTGAGGTCACATTCCCCCTCACCAATTCCACATACGCCCGCCGTGGCGGGCGTCAATTCCCCCTCGCCAATTCCACATACGCCCGCCGTGGCGGGCGTCTATATCCCCCTCGCCATTTATGGAGATGGGGTGGACGACAGGCTGGGGGTGAAGTCAGCGACCCAAGAGCTACTTCTGCGGCGTGGCCTTCAAACTCGTCTTTCCATCCTTGATATAGACCGAAAACTTCACATTCTTACAATTGTAACGTTTCACGAGCCTATCCTTTTCCCGCGCCAATCGACTCACAAACTGTTCCAATGTAAACTTATTCGTATCCTCGCCACATTGCTTCTGCGTCTCTATATATTGCGTATATAATTGTTTGAAACACTCATTATCCGACATCGGGTCGATGTCGACTCGGCTCCCCGTCAGCGAAAACACCCCCGACTTCGACAATCCGCGATTGAATTCAAAATCACCCGATGCGCTCGGCGCACTCGGCAAATTCATCTGCGATACGTCTTTGGCGCGGCGCTTGAGCGCATCATAAAGCGTATTGTTGTCGACCGATGCGGCATCTTGAACCGATTTCCCCGACCACGACGGCGCAGGCTTAAACGATTCCTCTTTCTTTTCGCTCGGATTCCGCATCGCCAAATCCCGCGCCGACGGCGCCACTTGGCGCTCCAAAAGCGAGGGCACTGGCGCGGCTCCGACGTTCGGCCCGGCGACCGACGCGATCCCACTCAACGTCTTTTTCGCGCGTACTTTGGGCAACTCCGACGACACAGGCGGCTTCGGCGCATTCGCCAACGACGAAAGACCTTTTGGCGTCGGCGCCGTACCAGGCGATGTCGGCGTCTTCGAACTCACCTCTCGGTTCACCGTCGATATCTTCGGAATCGACGACAATTTCGGCAATTCTTGAACCGATTTGAGCCGCGTTTCGGTGTCGACGTGCGGATTACCCGCGCCACCACCTTGGCGACGTTCAGTCTTAATCGCATTCAAAAAGCCCGTCATCCCAAATCCCGACTCTTCGTTCGCATCGTCGACGCGCGCTTCAACGCTGCGTTTCACATCGCCCTCGATCCCCTCGAGCAAGTCAAACGGCGACTTCGCCCCCCCCTGCACCGCCTTCGATGGCGCGATTATCGAATCAAAACTGTCGGCTATCTCATCCCAACCGTCATCCGTCATCGCATCGAATATATTCCTCGATTCTGTCTTCTCGTCGGATTTCTCGCCATCCACGCGTTTCACATCGCCATCTATAACTTTACTATCGCCATCTATGACTTTATTTGATACTTCCGCCGACGCAACACCATTTAAATCTTTTTTAACATTGCTTTCAATACTATCTTCGACATCTCTCAATATATCTTTCGCCGAACGATCACTTCCAATACTATCTTCGACATCTCTCAATATATCTTTCGTCGAACGATCACTTCCAATATTCGACTCAATATCTTTTATAATATCTTTTGTCGAGCGGTCATTCACGCTCTTGCCCAAACCGCTAAACGCATCGCCCATCACGTCGCCAATGCCGCCAAAATCGTCGATCTTGTCAAAACCATCGATATCGTCGACCGACAATTCGGCATTTTTCGTTATCCTTTGCGATTCGCTCACCACCACGGGCGACGTGGGCACCGTCCCCGGCTTCGACGCCTTCGCCGATATCGGATTCACGCGCGCTACGGGCTTGATCTGCGCATCATCGCCCCCCGTCATCGCGCTATTGACCGGGCGATCGACGACCGTCCCCGGCGAAACCGACGCCACCGCATCTTCGAGCCGCGTATTCTCCTCCGCCAAGCTCATGCGCAATATCTGCTCTTTCTTAAACGCCGTTTTCGCATACTCCAGTTGTTCCTTGAGCTGCGTCGCATCCTGCTTCTGAATCTCCGACTCGTGCTCCAAACGCTCGATTCGCGTCTCCAACGCCGCCTTCTCGGCCTCCAATTGCACCTTCTCGGCTCGCTCGGCCTCCAATTGCGCCTTCACCGCAGCCACATCGCCCACAGACTCGCCCGAATCACGGCCAGAACCGATCCCCGAAGCCGAAGCCTCTTTCGCCACCTCGGGCTCGCCTTCTTTCCGCCGGCGCGTGCAAACCAACCCGATGAGCGCAAACACGACGCCACCACAAACGCCAAGCCCCATCCGCATCCCATCGGTCAACGCCTGCCGCGCGCCACTTTGCACATCTTCACTCGCCGCGACCGCGCTCTCCGCCAACGCCGTCGCAACCTCGCAGTTCGACTTCGTCATCGTCTTCCGATACCGATACGCCTGCCCGCCAAACTCAAACGTCCCCAACGGCGCCACCTGCCCAGCCAAAGCATGCGCTATCTCCGCGCGCCTCCCATCGAGCACGCAATCCGCCGCTTGGAACGTCGCCACCGTGTCGGGCATTGCATTGTCACACGTCAAATACGTCTGCTCTGCCGCCTGGCACGCAAATTCCGCAGGCAACGGCACCGGCTTCACCTTGTCGACCACGACGCATTCCGCCATCGACGCATCTTTGCACGTCCAAACCGCCAACATCAACGCGCCATCCTCGACGTGCCGCAAAACCCCACTCTGCGCCGCATGCGCCCGCAACTTCGGCACCACCGCCCGCGCCTTCTCGTCATCGGTCGCCTCCACGACCTTCCCGCCACGCAAATCCGCAACGGCGACGACCTCCCCCTTAAACGCACAGCTCCCATCCGCGCCCTCGATCACCCCCAAAACCGACGGCGCCGACACGACTGCCCCCGCCGCCTCGGTCACCAGCCCAGCCGCCACCTCGGGCGTCGCTCGCACCACATCTATCGCGACCTCAACACCCGGCCGATCCCACAACCCCGCCTCCGCGACCGCCTTCTCCAACGCCCGCAACTGCGACATCTCCACCCTGTCCATCGCCACCACGACGGCCTCGTGCGTCCCAACGTCCGCATTTAATTCACCCGCACCAACAATCTGCGGAACTATCTTCGCCCCTCCAGCCAAATCCGCCGAATTATCTTTGGGCAATACGTGAACAAGCGCCGCCGCAGCAACGATCCCTGAAAGTATGACAAATGAAACGCGACCAACCATAACGATGCTCCATCAAACCGTTAAAAAAGGCATCACACCCTAACACATCGCCCAACGCTTGGCAACTACTTGCATCGCACTTTCTCCGCCACTTCGCCCTTCTTTTTTCTTCTTTTTGCACCACGGGGGGAAGCCTCCCCCCGCACGGCTATTGGCACGCCAATACGCCGCTCCCCCCTCTGCGGGCGCTCAATCGCCGCGCCCGCAACGCCCTGGCTATATCATACAATCATATAACCCATTCCATATACTCATATATTCCACTTTTATCTATATATTCATATAACCAATAGTTTCATAATCATATATATAATCCAATCTTCTCTATAAATCTGTCTATTTCCCCCTCTCCATTCATGGAGAGGGGGTGGCCGACATGAAGTGTGCCCCGCGTCAAGGACACTTTTGCAGAATTTCCGTGATGCCGGTGTCGTCAAAAAACTTCGTCGCGACGATATCGGAGAATATCGTCATCTCGGCGAGTGCTTGAGCGCGTTTTTGTTCGGTTAGGACGTCGCGAATCGAATACTTGGGCTTCTTTGCCATTGTCGAGTCCTCCAAGCATAAAGGGGGCTTGTCGGGGGGACAAGACGGTTATGCCATAGATAAGAGGGCGATG
>SFMP01000170.1 GCA_004554395.1 Myxococcales bacterium
CAACGCATACGCCTTGCGCCGAGCAAACCGGCTTCGTCGCATCTTTGCAATCGGCATTCGTCGTGCATTCGGGCTTTTGTTCTGCGGCAACGCATACGCCTTGTGCCGAGCAAACCGGCTTCGACGCATCTTTGCAATCGGCATTCGTCGTGCATTCGGGCTTTTGTTCTGCGGCAACGCATACGCCTTGAGCCGAGCAAACCGGCTTCGACGCATCTTTGCAATCGGCATTCGTCGTGCATTCGGCTTTCGGTTTTTGATCGAGGGGTTCGCACGAAACGACGATTTCTTCCGTTCCATCTTGGTGCGCCTTTTTCTTGCTCTGGCAAACGCTCTGCGTACCGCATTCGACGACCGTCAAAATGCCATCGCGGCAATACATATACGAGTTATTCGAAAGGCATTCGGACTCATACACGTTGGGATCGCAGTCCAAATTATTGTAATCGCCTTCGTCGCAGGCGCTCATACACGAGCAAAGACAAAGAGCCATGCTGATCTTCAAAAGTTTGCTATCCATCGATAATTCTCCATCGCTACACGTCGAGCGTAGCACATGCCACCGCGGCTCGGTCGATGCTAACCGATATTTCCGCGATCGGCGTGTTTTAGACGTACCAAAACATGTGGGCGTAACAACCACACACGATACTTCGACGCAGTCTCTTTAGACGAAAACCTATACAGTGTCAAAAACTTCGCCACAAAAGACAAAAGAGATCGTCAATTGCCTATTTTTTTGCCTTTTTCGCCGTCTTTCCCAATCGAATGACTTCGACTTTGACGGGTACGACGCCAGCTCGAACCATATCGATGAGATAGGCAGCGCCATAGGATAGATCGATGACGCGACCGGCGATAAAAGGTCCACGGTCGTTGATCCGCACGATGACGCTCTTTTGATTGTCGAGATTGGTGACGACGACTATCGATCCGAAAGGCAATTTTTTATGTGCCGCCGTCATGCCATACATATCGAAGACTTCGCCCGAGGCGGTCTTATTCCCATTGAGCCCAGGCCCATACCAGCTCGCCTTGCCCGACAAATCGAATCGATTAGCCCCATCGGGCACGCGATAGCCATCTGCCGCCCATTCGCGATAGGCTTCGTCGAGCGCCGGATCGCCATAGATCTTCGACGGATCGCGAGCTTGCGACGCTTTTTTGCTCGCTGCAGGCTTTTGCGCACCATCGGCATGCACAACCGTGCCGCGCGGAGTGCTTGCGCACCCCGCCACGGCGAGCATTGCCATCGAGATAATACAGATGCGAACGAGTTTAGCTATCATCGACTATGGCATGGGCATATTGGCATAATCGCACATGGCCCCCTCTTGGGCGTCGACGATGCAATCGACATTGAAATCGCGGCAATTCGTTCCCCAAACTTGACCATCATCGCCACACACCAACAATTTATCGCCATCGCAACGGGACACAAACGAATTTTTCTCGCACTTTATCCCAGTATCAACACATAGCGTCTCGTCGAGACAAACGTTATTGCAATCACGCGTTTTAAAAGTCTTAAACATGTAGAAGTCGCCATCGCTCGCTCGTTCGCAATCTAAATACTCGACATAGGAAATGTTTTCCGTTGTTCCAGGTTTCGTATCGATGCACAAACTGATTTCGCCGACGGTTTCGGCATTGCATCGATCGTCTTGGAACACGCAAACGCCGTGGTTCTCATTCCGCCTGAGCGCACAAACTGCCGTCTTGTCTCCCTTCTTATCTTCGCTACAATCTGTGACTGTCGTCTTTCCATCGGGATTGCAATAAACGAGCTTGTTGCCGTCGCAGTTTTCGACAAATGTCGACGCCTTGCAATCGCGATCGGCGACGGCTTTTTCGACGCGATCGACGCACGTCGACGTCTTCGTATTGCAATACTGCGATCCAGAACAAATATTCGTGCCACAAGCCCACTGCGTTGCATCGTCGATCCCTTCGTGCTTCGGGACTCTGCAAACGAGCTTTCCGCTCTCGTCTTGGCACGTCTTGCCCGTGTCGCATGTAGCTCCTGCGACTTTGCCCGCGCACAGATCGACCTCGGGGTTTGGTTTTGCCAATCGACAAACGAGCTTTCCGCCCTCGTCTTGGCACGTCTTGCCCGTATCGCACGTATCGCCTGCTACTTTGCCCGCGCACAAATCGGTCACTGGCGGCTCGGCGGGCTTCGTTTTGCACACGAGCTTTCCGCTCTCGTCTTGGCACGTCTTGCCCGTGTCGCATGTAGCTCCTGCGACTTTGCCCGCGCACAGGTCGGTCACTGGCGGCGCAGGTGGATTGTTCGGCGTCGACGAAGAATCGTCGTCGCTACACGCCGACATTGCAAACAGCGTCGCAATTGCCATTGAAATGAGTATTTTATGCCGCATTTTGACCGACTCCTATGGGTTAAAGCAAGAAACGCATGCTCCAAGGTCCTGCTTGTGCATAGCGCAAATTTTCGTCTTCGGCACTAAATTGTAACGCCGGAACGAGGAAATCTATCTCTGGACCCGATTCGATATCGAAATGATCGACGGGATCGTAAAGTTCGCCATCGAGCGTATACGATTCGGGCGATGGGAGTTTAACATGCACACTGCGTGCCAATTTCCGCGTAATGCCGGCAAGTGGTTTGGCCGAACCGCTCAAGATGGCTGGGAAATGGGCGGCCAATTTGATGGGATTCGTGCCCGAATAAACGAGTTCAAACACGCCCTCGTCGCGCCCACATCGAGGGAACAACACAAAGTGGAGTGGGAGACGTTCGACGAACGACGCAAAAAACGTATGAACCGTGACCTTTTCGCGATCGATGACGTCGTCGACCGATAGCTCGATTTCGATCGGTTCGAGCAAACGCTTGCTCATCTCGCCACCAACTGCTGCGCTCGCGACGAGCTTGGCGAGCAGTTTCGAGGCTCCAACCGGATTGACCTCGCCCGATCCGTAGTAATCGACCATGAAACGCGCGGCAACGCCAAAGCCAAACATAAACGAAAGATGGCCGTTGACCCGAAGAAGATTCCGTTTAATGCATCGCATCGGAATATTATGCCGATATCTTGCTCCAGCTAGCATTAAATTCGCAAGCCCTGTGCCTTCTATCCCAAACGACCTCGGAACCATGTTCTGCGTCCCGGTGGGCAAGAGCAATATCGGGGGCATGGGGGCATCGCCATAGACTTCGACGAGGATTTCCATCGTCCGATGCGCCGTGCCATCGCCACCGCTTATCGCGATGATATCGATGCCAATGCGACGAAACAACTCGGCAGCCTTATAGGCATCGGTAATCGAGCCAGTCGACGAAACTTCGCCATCGCTACCCATCACATAGGCGAGTTGATCTTTGAGCTCGGGATGCAACTTATTCAGACGAGCATTGCGATTACTGATGACGCCAATCCCAGGCATATATACTCCAACACGAACAATCTTTATGAGCCAACATTAAACGAACTTCGCACATGTCGCGAAAGCCGCGCTACGATACACTATCGCAACGGGCGAGTCATAATGCTCATTTGTCATCGTTTTGTCTAGGTCTATCAAAGCGCATCCCAGGGCTACCGCATTTACTTTTTCCGCTGAAACATCATGGCGGGCGATATAATAAACCCCGTTAGGGGACCATTGATGTACCACTATTTACCGTAGTGCTACACAATGATTTCGTAGGCAGCTAAATATCTACATTTCCCCCGAAGGTGGGAACGTAACACTATTTACCGTAGTGCTAC
>SFMP01000171.1 GCA_004554395.1 Myxococcales bacterium
ATTTCAACGAAATCGAAACTTCTAACGTCAAACTCTTTGGTGCACTCGAACCCACCTCGTAATTCATCCACCTCGACGCATCAATATCGCGCATTATCCTTGAAATATGAAAAAAATCTTTGACAATGCGCGATAAGTTCGGTAGTTGAACGACGTTTTTTAGGGGGTCGCGTCGATTTGCGCGGCTGTTTTATTACTTATCTCTTCGTATGAGTACGATTTCATGACAACCACCATTGTGAATGCCGGTAATTTCTTTGTTGCCGATGCCGTAGATCAACTTGCTGCTTCCAAACTCTTCACCGATGCGGAGATCGCAGACAAGTTCGAACAAATTTGTGAACACTTCGATCGCCATCGTGGCTATCTCAAAGACGACGCTACCGCTCCCCAAGTCGGTTTCTTCTTGGTCAACCGTGCTCTTCACGTTTTGGGTTATACGCACAGCCACAACGAACCCCTCGGCGACGATATGCGCATCGAATACACGCTCTTCGATAGCGCCAACGCCTTCTTGGCTCACGTCAGTGGTCGCGGCACGCACGCCTTCTTCAATGGCGCATGTGGCATTGCCAAGCTCGCCGCTTGGAGCGCAAACCTCGACGAACCCGTCAAAGACGAAGAGGGCAAAGCCGGCGATCCTCCCGCATACGAACTCGACGAACAAATGCGTGCCACGAACCTCCAATGGGCTATCCTCACCAACGGCCGCATCTGGAGACTCTTCCACAAAAATACGTGCGCAATGCTCAACACATTCTTCGAAATGGATTTGTATCAAATCCTCGATACGCACGACCTCGATATGTTCAAAGTGTTCGTCGATGCCTTCTCGGCAAAAGCCGTCTCCTTCGACAAATCCGGCTCCTGCCCCGATAAAAAATTGCTTGCTTAATCTCTAAAGATTGCGCAAAGCTCGCACTCGTATTACTCTAGAACTCCTGCCTCGGCAGGAGTTTTTCTGTTTTTCCCCGCCTTTCGATTTTACGAGGATTGCGCAGATATGACCAATTTCAACCTAGCACAGCCGTTGCCGCAACTCGATAAGTGCGTCGAACTATTGCAAAACGCCATTGAACAGTCGCATTTCTCGGCTGCACAGTTCGTCGTCTCCGATAAAAGTGGCATTCGTGCCGATATCGCCGTCGGCACGACCATTGCCAAAAATCATTCTAATCCCTACCAAAAGCCATACCCCGTCGACCACTCGACGCTATTCGATGTCGCAAGCATCACGAAACCTATCGCTACGGCCGGCCTCATCATGCAAGCCGTCAATGCGAAATTTCTCGACCTCAGTCTCAAACTCGTCAATTTCGATAGCATCGGCGTGCCGTCTTGGCTTCTCGGCTCCACCATCGCCGATCTTCTATCGCATCATACCATGCTCAAACCATGGATCGATTTGAGTGGTTCTCATTATAAGTATTCGCGCTTCCGTAGTGCTCGCGAGCCTTTCGAAGAAATCCTTCAAGAATCCGAACCGCGAACCGATGGGGCAACCTATTGTTATTCCGATTTGGGGTACATATTATTGGGCTTCCTCATCGAAGATCTCTACGGCGATACCATCTCCAATATCTTTGCCAATAAAATCGCCATCCCGCTCGGACTCGACAAAGAGATGATGTTTTGCCCCCTGCACAAAATCGAACAGAAAAAAATCGTTGCAACGTGCAAAGTCGGGCATCAATTCGCCCAAGGTCACCCCGACGATTCAAACGCGCGAGCGCTTTTGCATCGGGCTGGGCACGCCGGATTATTTGCATCGGCTAGGGCTATCGATGCCTATGTTCGTGCTTTATTCGACGGTTCGTTCCCGTGCTCGAAGAAAATTATCAACGAATTTGTCTCATATCGACATATCGAAACACCCTATGCCTTGGGCTGGGATCGCCCAACTGGCGATAATTCCCTCTCGGGCGCAAATAAAGACGATCACGTCATCGGGCATTTGGGGTTCACGGGGTGCTCGGTTTGGTACGACCTCGACAAAAAGCGTTGCATCACGCTACTCACCAATCGCACGCATTTGTCCAATTCTACCGACGATATCAATGAATTGCGCAGAAAGCTCTATCGCCTCTGCTGGAGCGATGCGCGATGAGTTCCCCTCTTATCGCCATCGATATCGGTACCGTGCGCATCGGAATGGCTATTGCCGACCCAGATACGAACATTGCCATGCCTCTGACGACGATTCACATTCGCCATTCCGATGATCCCTATCGAGAAATCGCCGATATCATCGCTCAACACGGTTCGACGCGCATCGTCGTCGGCTGGCCCCTCGAATTAGATGGCTCCGAGGGCGCGGCGATTAAGCGCACAAAAGCCTTCTTGCAACGGCTCAAAGCCGTTGCACCCAATATCAAAATCGCTCGACAAGACGAGCGACTCTCTTCTGTCGCCGCCGAAAATGCGCTCCAAGCAATGCAAACAACCGGATCCCAGAAAAAGAATAAAGTCGATGCCATCGCTGCCTCTCTCATCCTTCAGATGTTCCTCGATAAGAAATGCAAATAATCGCATACGTGATCGCCTTTTGGGAATCGATTCTCGCATTTCAATGTTATAATGCACGATCTACGTAGACTATGTGGAGACGGAGTCTGATGCGAATCTATTTGATCGACGATCTCGGGGAAAATGGCGAGTATGCGGGATTTCTCAATACCTACAGGACTGAACTTCCACCGTTCGAACTGTTCGTATTTGACCACTATTCGAGTTTAAAATGCGCTATCGATGCGCAACAACCCGACGTCATATTAGCCGATATGCGATTCGATACGACGCCTATCGATAAGCTCTATGGCGATATCGAAGGGCTCGCCAATAGCCTCGCATTCTGCGGTAACTATGCCAGTGCCGAAGCCCACGTGCGCGGTATGCAAGGGCTATTGATTTGTCGCGAATTGCGAATGGCTGGCGTCAAAGCGCCGATTATTTTGTTCGCTTCCCTACCACCAAACGTCGCTCAAAACATCAATACGACGCTTGCACCATTTACCCTCATCGAAGGTCTCATTTTGCGAGATGTCAAAAAGACACTCGAAGGAATGACATGCTAATCGTCCGAGAAATTTGCGATATCCTCGACTCCTATTATCCCGATCCACCGATACCGCTCGATTTTTCTGATGCTTATACATTGCTCGTCGCCGTCGTGCTCTCGGCGCAATGTACCGATAAACGCGTCAATGAAGTGACGCCTCTTTTGTGGCGCCACGGTACGCATCCGCGCGACATTGCCGCACTTGGCGTCGAAGAAATAGCGACGATCGTGAAGCCATGCGGGCTCTATCGGCGCAAAGCGCAATCGATTTGCGACCTCTCAAAGCAACTCGTCGATAAATTCGATGGCATCGTCCCGAGCGATCGAGCGGCACTCGAATCTTTGCCCGGAGTCGGGCGAAAAACCGCAAACGTCATTCTATCGCATGTATTTGGTATACCTGCTTTTGCCGTCGATACGCATATTATGCGGCTCGCTAAGCGATGGAATTGGTCGCAATCCAATACACCCGAGGGCGTCGAAGCCGACTTGTGCAAACTCTTCGATCCTCCACTATGGACAAAGCGACATCTCCAAATGATCCTCTTCGGGCGAAATGTCTGCAAAGCTCGCGGCCACGTCCCAGATCTTTGCCCCGCATGCAAACTCATCATCTAGTCCATCGCATGACACTCTCTGGGCGTCGTCCATGCGTTGCGACGGCGTCTGAGTTGGACTGTTTTTTCTCTTGCCGCAAAATCGCCATATTCTATCCTCTGACACGATTGTCGCAGATCGCTCAAACCCCTATAAATCCTAAGTTTGAGCGCGATTTGACGGTTTTTGACCTCCATAATTCAAATTATCTCGTGTCAAGTGTTGACTTGAGAATTTTTATCTATGACGAAAATGTCGTAGGTCTATTGTCCAGATAAAATATAGCTATTTGAAAATTCTTCAGCAAAATCAATGAATAACAAAAACATCTTGAGTTGGTTCTCGTCTTGCATAATTCACGCTTGCGCACATTTGTGTGCGGTGGGTTAAACTAGGGGAACGGAGATAAGACTATGTTAAGTGCACAAAAAGATTTTGCGTCGGAACATGATTCCCAGACTTCTGAAAAGCTCGCCAAGATTTGTCGCGAATTGTCCGAAGAAAGTAGTTCGCTTCAGTTCTATAAACAAAGTGTCAACGAACTCCCTCTTCTCGCGCGCGAAGACGAAGAGCGTTTAGGCTATGAAATGACCGATGCTCGCGAAAAAATGATGCGAGCCGTTTTTAATACTAAACCAGGCGTATGCATGATCCTCGATCAAGTCTCGGCTTTTTGTCGTGGCGAAATCAAGCTCAAAGATCTCGTCGGGCATCGACAAATGGAAGACGATGAACGCGAAGAATCGGGTGAGTCGATGATCAAAGGATTCGAAGAGTTGTCGAAATTGTTGGCATGCATGAATCGTGGCGACAAATCCTGTCAGAGTCAAATCATCGAAATCATCCAATCGCTCGATCTGGGTATCGATTATATCATGAGTGTTGCCAATCAACTCCTCAAAATGGCAGAACCACTCATGCAAGCGAAGCGCGAATGGCTCGAAATTTGCGCCTTTCATGGCGTCGCCACGCGTGATTTGCTCGCCGCAATTCGCCGATTTAAGGGCAAAAAGAAAACGCCATACGTCTGCAAGCGATCGCAATGCTTGCGATACGAAACTTTGTGGTTCAATTATCAAAATGCTTGCGCCTCGCTTTCGTCGAAAGTCGACGATATCGATGCTTTCGAACGCGATATTTGCGAAATCGAAGAATGCAAAGCCCGCTATGAACGGGCGCGCTCCGAGATGATTACGGCAAATCTGCGACTCGTCGTCGTCATCGCTCGGCGTTATATGCGAAATGGCATGCAGCCGCTCGACCTCATCCAAGAAGGCAACATCGGCCTCATGCGCGCCGTCGAAAAGTTCGACTACAAACGAGGACACAAATTCTCAACCTATGCGACGTGGTGGATCAAACAAAGCGTCACTCGTGCTTTTGCCGACCAATCTCGAACCGTCCGCATTCCTGCTCACCTCACCGAAGTCATCAACCGCATCATGCGAACATCTCGGCAACTCGAAATCGAAATCGGTCGCTTGCCTACTCACTCGGAAATCGCAAAAGCTCTCGGATTCACCGAAGAATACGTCGATAAAATGTACGAAATCTCAAAGACGAGCGTCTCGCTCGATGCCCCCATCGGCGAAGACGAAGACTGCAAACTCGGCGATTTCATCGAAGATACGAATTCGACAAATCAGCTCGACGCTTTGACGACCGAAGCACTCAATTCCGAAATGGCAAAGATCCTCACCACGCTCTCGCCACGCGAGGAACGAATCCTGCGGCTACGATACGGCATTGGCGAGTCGAAGTCCTACACACTCGAAGAAGTTGGCAAGGAATTTAACCTCACGCGCGAACGCATTCGACAAATCGAAGCCCGAGCCATCGAAAAACTCCTCGGTCCCGCTCAGAACTGCGATCTAGCCCTCTTCGTATAAATCCATCATAAACCAAAGCGATTCACTCAATCCCAAATCCCGCCCCCATCGGCGGGATTTGCCGTTTTTACGAGTCGCGATTTCGTCTCAAATCGCACAAAAATGCTTCTTTTTTTGCTGTGTTCATTGCACATTGATTCATGCTTTGCTACACTATCTAAAAGAGCGAAGATTCACTGATGACGCAGTCGTCGCTTTGGATCGAGCCCATGACCAGGAGACGTCGTATGGGAACAAAAGACTTACTGGAAAAGCAACTGTTCTCGAAGAATGATGTGTTTTCTTCGGTTTGGAATGAACTCGATGGCAGTGTCGAATTGCCATCGACAGGCAAGAATTGGCTAGACCCAGACGATCTAGCCGAAGCCTCGCCAGAGTTGGTCGCAGGCATCAAAAAAAACATGCTGCATCGATTTCGCGATGTGCTCAAAGTATGCAAAGACAAGTTTGGGCTCAGTGTTGCTTTGCTTGGGCTCGAAAACCAAACTGAACCCGAAGAGGATATGGCTATTCGCGTCATGCTCTACGATGCAATGGGCTACTTTGTTCAAAGCCAAAACAGCAAAAGTGGCACTAAAATCGTTCCGATATTTACGCGAGTCCTTTATTTTGGCTATACTAAACGATGGAATACGCCTCGAAAGCTCAGCGATTTGTGCGTTGTACCGCCCAATCTCGCATCGCGTTTTCAAGAATACAAAATCGAGGTGATCGAATTGGCGTGGCTGACCGATGAACAAATCGAACGACTGACGGGCGATCTAAAGGTATTGGCGATTTTTTTGCGCAAGATACGCTTGAAGCAAATCGACGATTGGCCCAAGCTAGAAATTAAATATATGTCAGAAATCCTTCAGCTACTCTATGAAATTACAGGCCAACAATGGTTCGAGCAACAAGCAAGTAACTCTATTAACCTTCAGAGGAGGATGAATATGTGCGAGCTCTTTGAAAAATACGATTCAGATTTAATCGAACAAGGGAGAAAGCTCGGCTTGGACGAGGGCAAAAAAATCGGCTTGGACGAGGGCAAAAAGCTCGGCTTGGACGAAAAAGCATCGTCGATCGCTCGCAATCTCATCGCAATGAGTATGCCCGAAGACGATATCGCTAAAGTAACAGGTCTCTCGCTCGAAGAAGTCCAAGCACTCATAGCGAGCTAGGCTTTTCATTTGGGGACAATTATGTGCGAGCTCTTTGAAAAATACGATTCAGATTTAATCGAACAAGGGAGAAAGCTCGGCTTGGACGAGGGCAAAAAA
>SFMP01000172.1 GCA_004554395.1 Myxococcales bacterium
GGCAGATGTGATGGATTTTGCGAGGGGGAATAGACATCTGCCTACGGCAGATGTGATGGATTTGCGAGGGGGAATAGACATCTGCCTACGGCAGATGTGATGGATTTTGCGAGGGGGAATAGACATCTGCCTACGGCAGATGTGATGGATTTGCGAGGGGGAAGAGGTTGGGTTATCCGATAGAATCGAAGCGCAGGAATCGCATGGAGAAGTTTCCGCGGCCGTGGGTAATGGTTCGTAGTTTCATCGTGTATCCGAACATGTTTCGTAGAGGGACGATGGCGTGGATGACGCTTCGCAGAGGGTCGTTTTCGAGATCTTCGACGATTCCTTTTCGCATCGTCAAATCGGAGAGTAGATCGCCGATGTGTTCGTCGGCGGCCATGATATCGACGGCCATGAGAGGCTCGAGTATGCGCGTTCCAGCGTCTTTATAGGCGTTTCGAATGGCTTCTCCGGCGGCAATTCTGGAGCTGGAGAGTTGAATCGTGCCTTTAGGATCGGGAGCGATAGCCGTGATGCGAGCGCGGACGTCGACCATTTCGAAGCCATTTGGACCGTATAGCATGGCATCGCGAGCCGCGGAGACGATATCGGCGAGCATATCTTCGCGGATATAGGGGTGATCGGAGGGCAAATCGGCGGTGCAGACGATGCCAGAATCGGGATCGCCGGGCTCGACGGAAACGGATACTTGACCAAACATGACGTCGTCTTCGCGTTCGCGTTCGAAGATTGCGGTTGCGGAGCTCGGTGCATTGAGCGATTCTTTGCAAACGACGTTTGGTTGGCCTTTTCGGACATCGACATTGAATTCGCGCCGGAGACGTTCGCAAGCGATTTCGAGATGGAGCTCGCCCATGCCACGGAGCAGGAGATCGCCCGTGTCTTTGTCTTCTTCGTAGACGAGTGTAGGGTCTTCTTCGTGTAGGATGTTGAGTGCTTCGACGAGTTTGTCTTTATCTTTCATCGATTCGGGTTCGATCGAGATGGAAATGACGGGATCGCGAGCGTCGATGGGTTCGAGCAAAACAGGGTTTGAAGGGTCGCAGAGCGTGTCGCCTGTGGTCATGGATTTGACTTTGACGATGGCGACGAGGGAGCCGGCTCTTGCGGTATCGACGCGTTCGACGCGATTGGCATATAGGCGGAAGATGTTTTTAATTTTGAATGATTGCTTTTGGGAGGCATCCATCATCGCATCGCCATCGCGCAAAACGCCTGAATATATGCGCAGGAAAGCGAGTTTTTTGCTTTCGATTTGCTGAACTTTGAAGACGAGGGCGCAGAAAGGAGCGGATTCGTCGCGAGGGTGTTTGATGGGGCGGCCTTTGAGATCGGTTCCTTCGAGAGGAGGCAAATCGATAGGGGATGGTAGATAATCGACAACGGCATCGATGAGAGGCTGAATGCCTTTATTTTTGAGGCCGGAACCGCATAGGACGGGGACGCATCGGAGTGAAATCGTGGCGCGGCGCAATCCGGCGCGGATATCGTCGATGGAGGGTTCGACGCCTTCGAGATACATATCGGCGATGGCGTCGTCGACATCGGCTAGTCGTTCGATGAGTCGTGTGCGAGCGGATTCGACATCATCTTTGAGGTCGTCGGGGATGGGGACGTCGATGACGCTTGCGCCTTGGTCTTCTTCGCTGAAGTGGAATGCGCGTCGATTGATGACGTCGACGACGCCGACGAAAGCGTCTTTTTCGAAGATAGGGCATTGTAGGACGATGGGATGGCCGCCGAGGACTTTTTCGATTTCGCTGACGCAGCGATTGAAATCGGCCCCTGGACGGTCCATTTTATTGACGAAAGCAAGTCGGGCGACTTTGTGTCGATTGGCTTGGAACCAGACGGTTTCGCTTTGAGGTTCGACGCCAGCGACGGCATCGTAGAGCGCGACGACGCCATCGAGCACACGTAGACTTCGTTCGACTTCGACGGTGAAATCGACGTGTCCTGGCGTATCGATGAGATAGATATCGTTATCGCGCCAAGCGATATCGTTGACGGCGCTGCTGATCGTAATGCCACGCTCTCGTTCTTGATCCATGAAATCCATCGTAGCCATGCCGTCGTGGACTTCGGAGATTCGGTAAGTGCGGCCGGAATAGAACAAGATGCGCTCGCTTACCGTCGTCTTCCCAGCATCGATATGCGCCATAATTCCGATATTTCTGACTTTTTCAATGCGATTGCCCGCTGCCATCGTGTTTTACTCCCTTGTCTACACGTCAATCATTCACCGACTACACGTTCACTAACCGCTCGATTTTTATGCGATTTGAAACGGTGTGGAATATACACGATTTTGGGCGTTCGTGCCCAAATAATCGCATCTATTGGATATATTGCTGGATGTATTGAGCGCCGTGGGTAGAGATAGCCATTGTGAATTGTAGCATCCACTCAACAAAGAAGTGAATAACATTCGGTTTTTATTTGATAGAGTGAATTATATGCGGGTGGATGGCAATTTTGGAGAGCATTGACCCAAACATCTGCCCAAAGGAGGAAGGGATGGGATGGGGATTGGTGGTTTAGAGTTTTGAGAATGTGACTTCGCCAAGGACGAAGGCATTGTTGGTGAAATCGGGTGGTTGCGAGCTACCTTGAGAAATCAAATCGTCGATAGAGGGCATGTATGGTTGCATAGCCATGGTAGCCGTAGCCATTCGATTCGACTCGGAATCGATCAAATCGCGGCAGACGTGAGCGATATGCGCTTGGCATTTACGCTGAGTATCGCTCATGCCTTGGAGTTTGACGAAAGTCGCGAGTTCGTCGGCAAAGGCGCGGGCGGAGTGGAATCGTCGGTCGGGGTTGCGGGCAAGCCCTTGCATGATGCATTGTGAGAGGAAGGATGGGAAACGCCATGATTCGCGGTTTGGCGGAACGATTTCATCGTTGAGAAGGGCTTCGATCGTGGCAATATCGGTATTGCGAGCGAAAGCAGGGTGACCGGTGCACATTTCGTAGAGGACGGCGGCGGCCGAGAAGACGTCGCTTCGCGCGTCGATGTCGCAACCGCGGCATTGTTCTGGGCTCATGTAGGCATATTTTCCGACCATCATGCCTTTTTGAATGTCGTCGACATCGACGCCGCATTTTGAGACGCCAAAATCGAGAATTCGAACGGTGCCATCGAATCCGACGATGACGTTGTCGGGTGTGAGGTCGCGATGGACAATGCCGAGGGGATTGCCCATGTCGTCGGTTTTTTCGTGGAGATAGGACAGACCGTTGAGGATGTTGATCGCAATCCAGAGGGCGACTTCGATGGGGATGGCGCCACGGGACAATAGCGAGCCGATGGAAACGCCCGGGAGATAGTCCATGACGATGGTATGGCGCCCTTGAACGACGCCGCAAGACCATGTTTCGACGAGGTTTGGGTGCATGAGACCGAGTGCGATTTCGGCTTCGTGATAGAAGAGCCTGACGTAATCGGGATTTGTTTGATAGGCCTGATGCATGCATTTGAGAGCGACGAAACGCATGCGCTTTGGCGCACATGGTAGTGCGCCAAGATAGACTTGCGCCATGGCACCGCATCCGATTTCAGACAGTAGGATATATGGACCAAAGCGACGATTTATCAGCCCATTCTGTGGATCAATCGTCATAGAAATGGCTCAGATACTCTGGAATCCCGTCGAAACCGTTTTCGATCATGTAGTAGCCGTGTAGATTCATTTGTCGACAATACGCTTCGATGGCATCGGCATCGCCGCTACAGATCAGGACGATGATCATGTTTTGCATCGTCGGTGCAGTCATGAGCGTTTGTAGAAAAGAATCGGTCTCCATGTTTGGCATGTCGGGGTTAAAGAGCAGGATATCGGGCTTTTCGAAGTCGAATTTAGCCAATAACCCATACGCGCCAGTGAGCAAGCACACGGAGTAACCCGCATTTTTTAGAACTTTTTCAAGTGCAAAAACCTCGGTCAGGACGTGATCGAGGATCATTACCTTGGGCATGGTTTATCCTTATGAAGTAACGAGACCCCCAGAAAACGTGCACATCATATCAGAATAACGATAATTGGCAACGAGCAATTGCACGTAGTTTTAGATATTGGTTCAGGGAGGTCTGACAAAGAGCGGATTTGGAATGGATAAGGTGTCGTTATATATGGATACAAAACAAACATTGTCGAAGTCGAACAGGGCGCGTCGTATTTCGGAGAAATAGACGCGCCAGTTGCGCGTATTGGCCTGTGGCCAATAGCGCAACAGCGGAGCCGTATTGGCGCTTGCGGCAATAGGCGTAGCCCCAAAAAGCGGAGCCGTATTTGCATGCGAGAGCAGCAAATAGGCGTAGCCCCAAAAAGCGGAGGTTGGGGCAGAAAGGGGGCGATTGAGTAGCGTGGTGGGCACGAAAGGTGCAAAGTGGTGGGGGATTCGGGGGAGGAAAGGAAAAAACGTGGAATATTCGGCGGGTGATTGCCTTTTATGTAGGAGAAACGGTGGTGTCGCGCGTGCGGCAGCGCTGTGAGCGTGGAGGTATGTGATGAACAGATTTTTTAAGGTTGTTTTTTCGATAATTTGTGCGGTGGCGTTTTGTTTTGGAGCAGTGGCGCAGGAGGCGTGGGCGCAGGAGGCGAAGCCGCGTTTGGGTTTGAGCGTATCGCCATTGCAGGCGTCGCCAATGTTGTTGCAGCATTTGCGGCTTTCGGATGGCGAGGGTCTGGTAGTGGAGAACATCGTGGCGGGTAGCGAAATCGAGGCGGCGGGGTTGTCGCAGGGCGATATCGTGTTGGCGATTGATGGGCATGCGTTGACGAAACCGCAGGATTTGACGGCGTATATTGCGACGAAGAAATCGGGTGATCAGGTGACGCTCGACGTGATTCAGAAGGGGGAACACCGGCAAATATATGCGAAGTTGGACAATTTGCCCGATGAAATTTTGTGGAAATATGCCAAGCCAGTGGCGGGTCCGGGGCAGTCGCGATTGGGGTCGTCGCCATTTGGTGCGTCGGTGTTTGGTTTGCCTGGCTCGGGAGGGGGAGCGTTTGGTGGTGCTGGAAATAGTGGGGCTGGTTCGGGTGCTTCGGGAACGCAGGCGTATAGCGGGAAATCGGTGTTTCAATCGATGACGTATGACAATGGGCAGATGAAGTCGACGATTGTGACGATTGATGGGCCTGTGAGCGATGATAATTCGGCTATTGAGGTGAGAATTGGAGAAAATTCGTGGAAAACGACGATTGGTGAAATTTCGAAGTTGCCCGAAGAGCCGAGGGCGGTTGCCGAGAATGCGATAAATCGATCGAGTCGTTTTTCGTTTTCGTTTGGTCCAGCCGATAGCATGTTTGAGGAGATGATGAACATGCAGCGGGAGCAGATGGAGCGGATGAACGAGATGATGCAGAGGCAGTTTGCGCCGAATCCGGGGGAATTGAAAGAGTCGGACGCGACGGGGATCGATATTCAGTCTTAGTTTTTTTGGTGGGCTGGAAGCCCGCCCGTTGGGCGGGCGTTTGTTGGTGTGGTGGCATGGAAGCCCGCCCATTGGGCGGGCGTTTGTTGGTGTGGTGGCATGGAAGCCCGCCCGTTGGGCGGGCGTTTGTCGAGTGGGGGGCTGGAAGTCGCTTTTGTGGGGAATTTGATGTATTTTAGTCGTCGTTTTTTGCGGATTTATCGTCTTTTTCGGCGTCGCGGTAGCGGAGGTACCAAGCGTAGACGTTTTTGACGTATTGTTGAGTTTTTTCGAAGGGGATGCCGCCTGCTTTTTCGACGTTTCCCGGACCTGCGTGGTAGCCGGAGAGAACGAGATTAATGTCGCCGTCGTATCGGTCGGAGAGTCGTCGGAGGTATCGGACGCCGCCCATGATGTTTTGTCTTGGATCGAAAGGGTCTTCGACGCACATGTGTTCGGCGGTGGCGGGCATGAGTTGCATGAGCCCCATGGCGCCTGCGTGGCTGACGGCACGAGGGTTGAAATTGCTTTCGATTTTGATGACGGCTCGGATGAAGGCTTCGGGGATGCCATAAATTTGAGAGGCTTCGGCGATATAGGGTGCGTAGAGTTTGGCGCGTTCTTCGGCCGAAGATTTTTGCATGCCCGAGGTGGCGTTTTTGGGTATTGATGAGCCTGAATTGGGAGAAGCCGATTTTGGTTTATCGGCATTTGATCCGGCTTTGGATTGCGTTTTTGTGGGTGTGCTTCGAATGACTTCGATGAGCTTGAGGTCTTTTCGCGGTTGCGAGGTGAGGATGACTTCGCCCGAGTCGGTTTCGTAGCGGTAGATATCGGCGTGAGCTGGGGCGGGGAGCGATAGAGCAAAGACGAGGGACGCTATGGCACATGCCGAGGCAATGGGGCGAATGATGTTCGCGTACTCGATTGCATTGTCGTGAGAACGTTTCATGATGCGATATGCCCTTAGAATCGATATGCCTCGAAAGAAAGAATCATAGGAAAAGCGCCGAGAGCCCATTGTAGCGCATGGATATGTGCCGATAGGGTGGGGAGGCTGTAAAAGCGCCGAGCCCATTGTGGCGCATGGATATGTGCCGATAGGGCGAGGGAGTTATAAATCGAACGGTGAATGAAATCAAATTTGGTGCAAGGTATTGATTTTTGTCGTTTTGAATATTTGGTTATAGGATGAAAAAATGGATGATTTTGCCCGAGTGTAGTATATTGTAGGCGAGGGTGTTCGTCATGGAGATGGATGTGATGAGTGAGAACAGACTGTCGATAGGACCATTTGAATTGATCAAGCCGATTGGGAAGGGCTCGATGGGTGTCGTATGGCAAGGTATTCATCGGGCGCAATCGGTCCCTGTAGCAGTCAAGATTTTGTCGACATTTGGCGATCAAGATGAGTTTCGCCAATCGTTTATGAACGAGGTTCGAGCGGTCGCGCGTCTTCATCATCCGTCGATTATCCGACTATTGGATTATGGCGTGACGGATGACGCGCTGAGCGAGTCGACGGGTGGTCAGATAGCGATACGGAGCCCGTATTATGCGATGGAGTTGGCGACGGGTGGGACGCTTCCGCGTCCGAAGCAGCCGTTGCCGTGGCTTCAGATGCGTTATTTGTTATTGGAGCTACTCGATGCGTTGGCGCATGCCCATGCGCGAGATGTGATCCACCGAGATATCAAGCCTGGTAATATATTGCTCATGTATGAGAAGAGCCATACACGTGCGATGTTGACGGATTTTGGCATAGCGAAGGCGGTTGGATCGAAGGAGTTGCCCAATGGTCTCGTAGCGGGAACGCCGAGATATATGGCGCCGGAGCAGATACTGAATCAGACGCGCGATCAGGGACCTTGGACGGATTTATATTCGTTGGGTTGTTTGGCGTATTTATTTGCGACGGGTCGCCGGATATTTGCGCGTGCGACGGGAACGGAAGTTTTGCGTTGTCAGATCGACGAGGAGCCCGAGCCCGTGACTGGGCGTCATTTGCCCGAAGGGTTTCAGAAATGGCTATCGAAGATGCTGGCCAAGAAGCCATCGCATCGGTTTGAGTATGCAGCGGAGGCGGCTTGGGAGTTGATATCGCTTGCGGAGCCGGAATTAGAGGCGCCCGAGATTCCGAGCAATACGCAGAATGTGGTTGCCGAACCTGTCGATAGCATGGATTCTTGCGATTATAACATCGTCGAGGAACGCGGGTCGGCGTCTTCTGTTTTCAAAACGCTTTACAATTCGGATCAGTTGCAACTCGCCGTTGCGCAAGGGACGAGAGAAGTAAGCTCGGGTCAGGGAGGCGAGGAATCGGATAAGAATATCGCCGACGATTTGTTGAACGATATGGGCGATACGATGCGCATGGATAGTGCAGATATTGCGAAAGTGATATCGGAACAGGCGCAGGCGGCGCGAGCTCGGGATGAACAAGAGCACGAGTTATCGACGTTGGCCGAGGTCTATCGATCGCGTATTGCTGGGGCGGAACCGCGAGAGGGATCGTCGGTCGTTCCGGCGCCCAAGACGTGGCGACGAGAGGCGTTTAACGATCAGTTTGGTCAGCTATTGTGTGCAGGGCTAGGATTATGGGGGTTGCGCACGATACCGCTCGTCGATAGAGATGCCGAACGCGACTTGATCTACGATCGATTGTTGGCGACGCGATCGGATCACCAGGCGCGTTGCATCATTTTGGATGGCCCGAGAGGGACGGGAAAATCGCGCATTATCGAGTGGATATCGCAACGCGCCCATGAGCTGTCGATAGCGCATACGTTGAAGGCGATACACTATCAGGATCATATACAAGCCCCAGGGATAGCTCGCGCGATGACGTATGCGCTCGTGTGTCAGAACCTGACGCGCAATTTGGCACTCGAACGGATCGAGTCGTTTTTATCGGAGCATCCGTTACAGCCCGAGTTTGACGATGCGTTGCCGATGCTAGAATTGATGCAACTCGAAGACGATCCGGAGCATCCGATAGCGAATATCCGATTTGACAGTGCCGAGGAGCAGTATTTTGTATTGGCGCGGTTTCTCAAGCGGGTGACGCATGATCGCCCCGTTATTTTGTGGCTCGACGACATTCATTATTCGAAATTTGGGATGGATTTTGTGCGGTTTATCTTGACCGACGAAGTCGCGAAACAAATTCCGGTGCTCTTTTTGTGTACGACGCGCAACGAAGATCTCGACGATGCGCAACCGCAAGCGGAATCGATGCGAGAATTGCTCGAAGTGCCGACGGTGATACGTCGATCGATAGCACCGCTAGCGTATGAAGATCAGCTGAAATTGGTGCATGAGCTGATAGGGCTCGACGACGATTTGTGCGAGCAGGTTGCCCAGCGCACGAGCGGTATGCCGCTTTTTGCGATTCAAATCGTCGGCGATTGGATCGAGCGTGGCGTTTTGATTCCGAGTAGTACGGGTTTTGTCGTCAAGGAAGGAGTATCGCTTGCGCTTCCGGATTCATTGCACGAGCTATGGATATCGAGGTTGCATTTAATCTTCAAAGATTCGAAGAAATTTGGCAATGCGCGTCCGATCGAGCAGCTCGAGATAGCGGCTTGCCTAGGGAATCATTTCGACGCCGATGAATGGCGCATTGCGTGTGAAATGGCAGAGCTCGGGAACGTCGCGAAGACAGTAGAAGCGATGTTGGAGCACAAATTGTTTGAGATGAAGTATCCGAACATACAGTTTGCGCATGATTTATTGCGAGAATCGTTGTTGCGCAATGCTCGTGAGAATAACCGCTTCAAAGATCATCACATGATTTGTGCCGATATGTTGCGGGCGTATTTTTCGGATGCTCTTACGTTTTATCACGAACGCCGCGCCGAGCATTTATATGCCGCCAATGCTTGGGAGGCGTGTATTGATCCGCTTTTGCAGGCAGCGAAATTGCGTCAGCAACGATGTGAGTTTTCGACGGGATACATGTTGTTGCAGCAGAGGGAAACGGCGATCGACAATTGCCATGCGGATGCCGATAGTCCGATTCGAGCGTTGGGTTGGCTGGCGCAAGCCAATGCCTTGCTCCAAGAAGCAAGACTCGACGAGGCAACGCCCATCGTCGAACGCGCACTGGCCCTTGGACAACGCGTCCAGTCGCCAGCGATTCAGGCTCTTTCTTTTAAAGAGAAGGGCGTATTGCTCTATATGCGCAATAACGTTGGCGATGCGATCGACACGCTCATGGTTTCGTTGTCGTTTTTTGGACAAATTAGCGAGCGCAGAAAAGCGGGTTATATGAGTGAAAAAGCCGAAACGCTGTCGCTCATCGGTCGAATTTGCGACGTGCGCCATGAGCTGGATTTGGCTCGCAATTATCTGCAGCAAGCGATCGACATCCAAAACGAGATTCACGACTATTGTGGACTAGGGCGATCGTATAAATCGCTTGGGAATACGTACCAACATGGTGGCATGTATGAAGATGCGCGAAAGAGCTTGGATTTTGCGCTCCAAATCTTCCAAAACATGGGTTATCGGCTCTATATAGCCAACTGTTATAACGATATAGGTGAGATCTATCGACTTGGTTATCAGCAGCCGGATGAGGCGGAGGTATGGTATCGCAATGCCATGGAGCTTTATCGCGAGATCAATGCGCCTGATGGCACGACGACGGTCATCAATCTCGTGATGTTGTTGTTGGCGAAGCATCGTTTTAGCGAGGCGAAATCGCTCGTACTGGAACAAATCGAGAAGCTCGAGACGCATGGACAGAGTTTTGATTTGAATTGGTTGTATGCGGAGCTTTTGCCGTGTTGTGCGGCGACATTTGATTGGCCAATGTTCGATAGCACGGTGCTATTATTGGGCAAGACGCTGGAAGATAGCATGGTGGTGGATGCCGATATTTTGTATTGCACCGAGTTGGCTGCGAATCTTTGTTCGAAATATGCGACGCATGAGCAAGGGAGTTTTTGTCGAGAGATCGCCAAACAGCAAGCGATAAGGCTCAACGATAGTGGTGCGATGTCGCGACTCAATGCGAGTACGTAGCGCGATGATTTTTTTGTCGTATATGAGCGCTTGAAATCGATCTTTTGACGCGTATGTCGCGAATCATAGGATGGAAACCCGTGGTTTTGCAGACGCATCGTCGCCATTTTTGCAGGTCGGATTTTCTAAAGGTGGACAAAGCACGCCATTATGGTTTACAACGATAGAGGTTTGTGTTTTGCACGTTTTGAGAGGAGAGCGATCCTTGGTGAAATTAATTTTCAACGATCAGAGTGGTTGGGAAAGGTCGGTTGAACTGAACGACCAGAACAACGTGTTGATGATTGGGCGCAATGCAGACTGCGGTATCCAGACGAATAATGCGTCGGTATCGCGCGTTCACGCCATGGTCACGTGGAGAAACGGTAAACTATTCGTCCAGGATCCGCCGAATGGGCGTCCGACCAATGGCACCAAAGTCGATGGCATGCGGTTGGAAGCGGGCGAGGTGCTCGAACTCTTTGCGGGGAGCGAGCTTTTGTGTGGCAATTTTGCCATCCGCGTAGCGCAAGACGATAATCAAGGGTCGCGTGTTCCGCAAATGGGCGAGCAGGCGATGCAGATACCGCCGGCGCAGGGTAAACCGATCGTGTATACGACGCATCCGCAACAGCAACAACAAGCTGCGCAGATGTATCAAAACAATCCGCGCATGGGGCATCAAGCCCCCGGAGGGCGTGGAACTTATGCGCAAGATATGCGCGGGCAACGGGGCATGCAACCCATGCCACCGCAAGGCCAGCCGATGCAGGCTCAGCAAATGCAGCAACAAGCCCAGCCGATGCAGGCTCAGCAAATGCAAGCCCAGCCGATGCAACAGCCGCAAGGTCAGCCGATGGGGCAATCGGGCGCCGACAATGCACGGATTAACCGCGGCCGCGCTCCGCAGGGGTATTCGCATTCTACGCCACAGGCACCGGGACAGCAGCACTCTGCGCAGAATGCACAAGATGCCGAGATGGCGAAGTTACAAGAAGAGAACGGTCGTTTGCGGCAACAAATCGAGGAACTTCGTACGGGGACAGTATCGAACGATGACTCGGTGCGCGAGTTGCAGAATAAGCTCGAAGAGCGGAACCAGATTCTGACCGATTACGAACGCCGGATTGAATTTCACGATACTGTTGTGACTGGGCTCAAAGACATGATCGACAAGCTCAAAGAGCAACTCGAACATCAAAAAGAGCAGTATCAGGAGTGCCGTCGAGATCTCGTGACGGCACAAGATGACTCGGAGAGTTTAAGACTGGAGCTTTCGACGTTGAAAGAGACGCTCGAATCGAAAGGGATGGCGACGTCGAACGCAGAGACGACGATTGCGGATTTGAAAGTTCAGCTCCAACAAAAGATTCGACTTCTCTCGGATTTGCAACGCGAGCTCGATTTATCGCAGTTTTCGTGCAAAGAAGAGCGTGAGAACGTCGAACGCTTGAAAGAAAACATCGAAACGCTCAACGAATCGCTCGAAGAAAGTCAGCGTCGCAATCGCGACATGAAAAAGGTCGTCGAACAGCACGAGATGATGTTTAGCGAGCTGAAGGGGAATTTGGACGATCGAGCGAGGGAGATACGGCAGTTGCAAGATTCGTTGCGCGCCAAAGGCGGCGCCGATAGTGCGGCGCTCATGCAAGAGATATCGGTCGTTCGCGATGCTCTGAATAAGAAATCGAGCGAGTGCGAGATGTTGCAGAAACAGCTTCGCAACGCGGAGGAATCGGTGAATGCGAGTGCGGGGAGCGAATCGGAGATAGCGAATCTGAAATCGAAGCTAGCGGAGACGGAGAGTGCGGCAGCGCTAGCGGCGGCCAAAGCCGATTCTAAGGCGAAGTCGTTGCAAGAAGAGATCGATGCACTCAAAGAGGAATTGCACCAAGCGGGTCAATCTGGGGCATCGGAAGGTGGAGGCGATTCGGCGTTGCTAGAGTTGTTGCGCGGGATATACGAAGAGCTCAACGACATCATTTGCCAGTGGCGTAGCGATATGCAATCGCTCGAGGATAGCATATCGGATATTCAGCGCGTGTTTGTGGCGTATGTCAAAATCGACGTCAAATCGTTGCAACCACAAGAGCGCGCGCGTTTGGAAAACGTGCTCAAAGATCACGATCCGAAAGTCATCTTCGAAGACATTGGAGCGTATCTCGATGCGGGGCAAAATGCGCTAGCGATGACGAAAGAAAAGCTGAAGACATTTAGAAATGCGTTGCAACCATAAAATTGCTGACGTTTTTTGAGAAATGTTTTAGAGTTATACGTCGTCGATTTAACGAAGTCATTATCGAATTGATAAGAAGCGTACGCATGTGCGTTTCGTTTGTTTAACCCTAACCGGGAGCTAATGAATCATGGAAGGAATTCGAGCCGCTGTCTCCTCTGAAGAGGAAATTGAGTTTTTAATTCGCGCGCGATACCCACTTCTCTATGTTACGAGTACGGAAGAAGAACGCGTCGAAAAGAGCCTGCGGGCGATTTGCGAGCGTCGTAACCGCCGCTTTGTTACATGGTCTTGCACCGAGGGGTTCCAAGGCGGTGACGGCGATACGTTTAACGACATTCGCGATCCGCAGCGAGCGATGGAACACATTTTCCGCTACGAGAACGATGCGCTCTTCGTGTTACGCGATTTTCATCCGTATTTGTCAGATCCACAGGTGACGCGTCGTTTGCGCGATTTGAGCCGAGAGTTTAAGACGAGCCGTTATAAGAAGCACGTCTTGCTATTGAGCCCGACGTTTAAATTGCCAACGGAGCTCGAAAAAGAAGTCAGCGTCATCGATTTCGATCTTCCGAATCGCACGGTTATCAATGAACTCGTGTTGCAAGTTCTCAAGAGTGTGCCCGATGAATTGTGCCAGCAAGTGCGCAACGATCCGTATTTCCGCGAACGCGTCGTCGAGGCGGCGTTGGGGTTGACGGCAGTTGAAGCGTCGAACGTGTTTTCGAAGAGCCTCATCGTATGCCGCGATTTCGACATCGATACGATTATCGAAGAAAAGAAGAACCTCATCCGCAAAAGTGGTCTTTTGGAATTCTACCAATCGGATCTCAAATTGCGCGATATCGGCGGTTTGGAGATTCTCAAAGCATGGCTCAAGACGCGTAACTTGGCGTTTAGCTCGAAAGCTCGCGAATTCGGTCTTCCGTTGCCGAAGGGCATTTTGCTCATCGGTATACCGGGTTGCGGTAAATCGTTGACGGCAAAGGCGGTTGGTGCGCTTTGGAAGATGCCGCTTTTGCGCCTCGACGTCGGCAAGGTGTTCTCGTCGCTCGTCGGTTCGTCGGAAGAGAACATGCGCAAAGCGATCCAGACGGCAGAGGCCGTAGCGCCTTGTATTTTGTGGATGGACGAGTTGGAAAAAGGGTTTTCTGGGACGAAGTCGTCGGGATCGACCGACGGTGGTACATCGGCTCGCGTTTTCGGTTCGTTTATTACGTGGTTGCAGGAAAAGACGAGCCCCGTCTTCGTCATGGCAACGGCAAACGACGTGTCGATGTTGCCGCCGGAATTGTTGCGTAAAGGTCGTTTCGACGAAATTTTCTTCGTCGATTTGCCCAGTCCGACCGAGCGAAAGACGATTATCGAAATTCACATCATCAAGAAGAACCGAAAGGTTGCCGATTTCGACATTCCTCGAATCGTAGCAGCAACACAGGGGTTCTCGGGATCGGAAATCGAACAAGCTATCGTTTCGGCATTGTTCGATGCGTTTGAGGCGAAAAAAGATATCGATACCGATGCCGTCGTTCGTAGCTGTAACGAAATCATTCCGCTTTCGTATCAGATGAAAGAGCGCATCGATTACATGCGCGATTGGGCGAAGAGCCGAGCTCGGCGTGCTAGCCTCGACGAAGAGGGTAGTATCGAAGAAGATAAGCAGATCCGCCATCTCGAAATGTAATATAAAGGATATATCATGAGTCACTTTTCTACTGTTGAAACGAAAATGAATGACCTCGAGTGCATTCTCGAAGCCATCTCCGATCTCGGATACACCTATACGCAAGCCGAAGAAGGCGTCAACGTTCGTGGCTATAACCAACAGCTCGAAAAAGCCGACATCTCGATTAAAGTCAGCGGAAAGTATGACGTTGGTTTGCGAATCACTGAAACGGGTTGCGAACTCCTCGCCGACTGGTGGGGCGTAGAAGCGACGCGTGGCGTCAATGAACAGCAGTTTGTCAATCAGTTACAACAACGTTACGCTTATCACAAAGTCCTTAAAGAGGTTAAAAAGAAAGGTTATACCCTCGATATGGAAGAGACGAAAAACGATAACGTCATAACTTTAACGGTGAAGAAATGGCAGTAAAACAAGAAATTGAGTTTTCGATTAAACCCGATGGATCGGTCGATATTGCCGTCAAAGGCGCAAAGGGTAAAAGCTGCACCGAACTGACGCGAGAAATCGAGGAAGCCTTGGGCATCGTCAGAAATCGCGAATATACAAGCGAGTATTATCAACAAGAGGAAGAGGTGCACAGCACGATTTCTCTGGAGTCGAAGGGCGATAAGGGATAGTTTTAGCCCTGTAGAATGGTCTAAAACATTCAATGTCGCGTTAGTTTAGCCCCACAGTGTGGGGCTTTGTGGTATTAGCCCCTTGCGTGGGGGCTAGAATTGCCCGATTTTGAGGTACGGCATGCGCGAAGAACTCGAAAAGATCATCGATTTGTCGATCGTCCAAGCCGACATCGGAACGGGGAATGTGCGTCAAGAGAAGGGGTTTTGGCGTCTTGCGCTCGTCGTCGAAGACATGGCTTTCGGCGTGCGCCATTTGATCGATAAAGTATCGGTCGATCGACCGATATGTCGCGATATCGCCTCATTTGTCGAAAAGATAGCGACGAATCACGAACACCAATCGGGCGTGGGTGGTGAAACGATCGAATTCGAACGCCCCGTCGAATACGATGATTACGTTGCTGAATGTACGCCGCAATTCATCTTGCGCAACATTCCAAAAGTCGAGCGATATTACGACCTCGATCGTCCGCTTCCCTTTATGCTCGAAGATATGCCGATCGTCGAAGCTCGCGCCGATATCGATGCCGTTAAACACGCCAAACACGAACCGCCCGAGTTTAGCGACCACGATAACATCGAGTTTCTCGAAGATTTTCGCACTTTCCTCGAAGAAATCTTCGTTCTTTGCCCTTGGGAGCAGATTTCGCGCAAAGCGCCCGACGAGAACAGCCCTTGGCATCTCAAGAATTCTGCCACGAAACTCGCGCACGAACTTCTCGAACGAAAGAATACGTTCTTCGTCTTCGGAACGCGCGGAATGACGACGATGCAAATGGGCGATTACCAACCCGAAAAAGAAAAGAAACAAAGCGATCAACGTCCGAGTGGCATAGGCATGCCGACGTTTGGGCCAGGGTAATGGCTTAGACCGTCGCAAAAAGCGATCGGTTGCAATTGGACAATTTACAAATCGTCGATAACAGAGTATCGGTGTATGGTCACTTGTGCGGTTGCCTTTCGCTCGGGTAGGGAGGCGCGGCGTGTAAACATAGCCCGGATAAGGAAATTGAAGATGGTTTGTGTGCGTTCATTTTGTGCCATTCATCCGCGAAAAGATATGGTGGAAGCCGTCTCGGCTTTGCCATACGACGTCATGAATACCGAGGAAGCGCGGGCAATGGTCGAGGGGAAGCCGTGGTCGTTTTTGCGCATTTCGCGCCCAGAAGTCGAGTTTGATCGATCACACGACCCAGCCGGCGATGAGGTGTATGCGCGTTCACGCGAAAACCTTGCCAAATTTATAAAAGAAGGCGTGATGGAGACAGATGCCGAGCCGCAGGTCTACATTTATCGCCAGATCATGGGCGATCACGTGCAAACAGGCGTCGTCGCCTGTGCCCATATCGACGATTACATCGAAAACCGCATCAAAAAGCACGAATTTACGCGCAAAGACAAAGAAGACGACCGCACGCGACACGTCAAAGAAACCGATGCACATACCGGACCGGTTTTCTTAGCGTATCGCGACGATGCAGCTATCGACGCCCTTGTGGCGGCTGACACAAAGGGTGCAACGCTCTATGACTTCGTAACCGAAGACGGAATACGGCATATCGTATGGCGTTCGTCGACGCCAAAAGCGTATGAAGATGCGTTTGAAAAAGTGGAAGCTTGTTATATTGCCGATGGACATCATCGCGCAGCGAGTGCCGTTCGAGCGGGTGCAGAATGCCGGGCGGAGGCGGCAGATCCGAAAGCCGATGCGCCATATTGCCATTTCCTGGCAGTCTTTTTCCCCGCCGATCAGCTCAAGATCATGCCGTATAATCGCGTGCTCAAAGACGATAAGAATCGCACCGATGCAGAAATACTCGATGCATTGTCGAAAGTTGGCAAAATCGAAAAGACGACGCTTAAAACGCCAGAATGCCCTGGTACGTATTGCATCTATCTCGGCAAACAATGGTATTTGCTCACGATCGACCCAGCGACGATCGATAAAGATGATCCCGTTGCATCGCTCGACGTCGATTTGTTACAAAAACGCGTCCTTTCGCCGATATTCGACATACAAGATCCGCGTACCGATAAAAGGATTGATTTCGTGGGCGGTATCAGAGGCACGGAAGAGCTCGAACGGCGCGTTGATTCGGGCGAAATGCGGCTTGCCGTATCGATGTATCCGACGCAGATCCATCAGATCTTTGCCGTTTCGGATGGTGGTGGGGTGATGCCGCCTAAATCGACTTGGTTTGAACCCAAATTGAGAAGTGGGTTGTTTGTGCATGCTTTGCATTAGTATCTTTGCAGCACTGCGCGGGCGTCCGTGCCCGCGCAATACTCTTCGCTCTTAGATTATTGGCTGTGTATAGCTTTGATGAAGAGATTTCGATAGAGCGATATTGGCGGCAAAACGGGCTCGTCGAGCCCGCTTTGCCGTAAAATCCAAGATTGCTATGCGCCGCCTTTGGCGTGCGCATAGCGGGTTGATGGGACTACTCATAGACCGAAGCCCATTTGATTCGGTTGCTTTGCGCTTGGATGCCGGCGAGGTTGAGTCCAAAGGCGTTGAGCGACGTATTTTTGCTGGCGAAGTTATCGGCGCTCGATTTGTCGAAGCCGTTGACGCCGTTGGGGATGCCCGTTTGGGCGATGAGTTGTGGCGCAGCGAATTTGCCATTGTTTTTGTTGCCGCAATAGAGTTGGTTGGTGATTTGTAGCCCGTAGATCTTCGTGCCCATGTCGAGCTTATAGAACGAGACTTCGCCATTTTGGAATCGGATGAGGTTTTCGTCTTTGGCGGCTTCGTTGTTCTGAACGTCGTTGGGATTGAGTGCGTCGTGGTGCTTTATTTTTTCGTCGCGGACGGCGTAAATTGCCGCCTTTCCGTAGTGGCAAATCGTATCGGTTGGGTTTTTCTCGCTGGCGATATAGGTTGGGAAATAGGTGTCGAAGTTGTAGATGATGGGAGCGCCCGTCATCTTTTGACGTGGGTCGAGTTTATCGCCTAGTACATCTTTTTCGCCGGGTTGTATGATGACGGGATCGTGTGTTGTGATGCGCATCGTTTGCACTTTGTCATGTTTGCGATCTGCTTTGCTTTTGATCGTTTGGATGTCGGTCCAATCATCTTGTTCTTTGTTGAGGTTGAAGAGGATGAGTTTAGATTTCGTTTGAGCATTGTCTAAATTGAAACCATAGACTGAACCGTTTTGAGTCGGGTCTGGGACGTCGTAGAAGATGCCGACGTAGTTGTGATCGGTGGGTTGAATATTGAGATTGTCGTTTGACCCGGTGCCAATGGCGACTTGTATGACGGCTCGATTGCCGTTCATGTGATGGAGAGCAACGGCAGGTTTGTGCGTGATTTGCTCGAAATTAAAATCTTTGAGCTCATCGAATTCTTTTGGATCGAATGCTGGGAGTTCGTATACGATTTTACCCTCTGTCGCCGTGTCTTGGCTCGCCCAATTGGCGACGTCGCCGCGCATGTTGATGCGATAGACGGCGCCTTTGCTATCGCCGAAGTAGATGTGTTGGACGGGCTTACCGAATGTATTGGGGAAAACGGCGGGCTCGCCGGTAATTTCGTGTTTGAAATAGAAAGTTTTGACGAGTAAGTCTTCGGCTTTTTCGGGGAAGATCCGCACGACGTACATGACGCGCCCGATTTGGTTATCGTTTGCGCTCTCGGTCGACGTCTGTTTGTCTTTTTCGGAGGCGATGGAATCGCTTAGCCCGCCCGAAAGGATGGCGATGGGCTCGAGTTTATCACCGATGAGCGCCGTTGTGATGATAGGTTGCGCATAGGTCTTGCCGAGCAATTGGAACGGATAATAGTCGGGATCGGTCTTGGTGCGGGCGTCGTTATCGACGATTTGCGATTTGGTGATGTGGCTTGGAGGATTTGCAAAATCTGATTTCGACGTCGACGGAGTGCTGGTTGAGTCTTTGCCGATTTGCCAGGTTGGATCGATTTCCCATAAGACTTTTGGCTTGGCAGGGTTTGTAATATCGAGGGCGTAGTAGCCGCGAGCGCCGTCGCGGAAGCCGCCGACGGCGACTGTGCGGTAGCGGAGCGGAGCAGAATCGGATTTGGTAGGATCGGAAAGATCTTTGTATTTGTCGGTATACCAATCGGGTGCACGGACGTCGAGGACGGCAGGCGATGCGTTGACATTGGACGAGAGCCCCGACGTGGCGACTTGGCGGATCTTTGGCATGATCGCCTTGGGAATGAAGCCCCAGAGCTCGTCGCCTTCGGCGATGTCGCGATCGAGTTTATTGGCAGGCGTGATGCTTTCGTCGATGGCATATAAACCAGAGCCCGAATTATACTTTTCATCATTGTTTTTTCCAATGATGAAATTGTGTAGCATACCATCGTTTGCGCCGACGAGGAGTTGCGTGTCGCGATTCCAATATTTATTTTGGAACAATCGATAGGCGGCATCTTTATATGATTTATTGGGCGGTTCGACGACGACGGGCGTTGCATATTCGATGACTCCGAGGCGCTGCGATGCGATATAACTTCGGATGTCGCATTCGTGAACGATGCCAGGGATGCATTTGCCGTTGTGACACACCGAGCCATCTGTGCAGTTTTTGTGCGTCGAGCAGTTCACTGTGCCACTAATTTCACTGACTTTTGAACTTTCTGCACAACGCCCTTGCACACATAGATACGATTTTTTCCCCGATTCATCGATGCCGCAGTCGACGTCGGTGAAGCATTCGAATGGGGTGATCATGTAGTTAGAAGTTTTGGCGTCGTCGGTTGCCGAGGCGCTCTCGAAGGCGAGTGACGATTTGCAAGCATCGGCTGTCGATTCGGTGATGAAGTGGTAATCTTCGCCACTATTACCGCCTTTGATAGTGCCGATATGGACATTGTATTGTGGCGTATTGCCAGTGTGATCGTCGGTTAGTTTGTCGTCGAGTTTGGCATTGTCGGGGTAGATGGCGTCGCGTTGCTCGTGGTAGTCGCCAGCAAAGATGACGCGATGTTGCATGCACGTATTCTCGTCGCCATTGAGTGCGCATGGATTAGATGGATGAGCTTTCCCCGTGCGATTATCGGCGTCGGATGTATTGCACTTGATGATATCGCAATCGAGACGTTGTGAAATGTTGGAGACGTATTCTTTGTTTGATTTTTCAACAAATTTTGCTTCATCTGGATTGCACACGAATGTCGATCGTTCGAGTAGGGTTTCGCGGCGGTTGCCAAATTCGACGGTATAGCCCGAATAGATGTTGCTGAAACCGTTTTGGTAGACGCCTTTGTTGATCGATGACAAGTAGCCAACGGATGTCGTGGTGACGGCGGGCGTTTTGGATACGGTGCCGCGGAGGGATTCGGAGACGGCGTTGACGATAGCTTGGCGGAGGGCGTTTTTTGAGACGGCACTGTAGAAGCAGAGCTTGTTATGATCTTTGTTGTATCCTTTGACGAAATCATTGAAAGCGGCTTCGCCAGCATCGCTTGGATCGATGATATTGTTGTGTTCGTCGCGGCACGTGCCACCTCTCCAAGCGGCTTTGCTCAAGCGCCATGCCGCCGAATTTTCAATCGATGGGTCGACTTTTGACGGATCGAATTCGTTGGAGTAACCGATGACGAAGACTTTGATGCCATGTTCGTAGAGGTGGGCAGCGTCGTACCAGATATCGGTCGAGTGACCATATTGATGTTCGGGAGTGGCGTCGGATTTTCGATTGGCGTCTTGGATGCCCGATCCGTTAGGGTCGCCGTCGGAGATGAGGATGACGGATTTTTGACGCCCCCGGCAATTGAATTTGTCGTTGCGCACGACTTTGCCGTCTTTGAAGTGATGGGTTAGACCTTGATCGATACCGATGCCAGAATCGCCTCCAAACATGTAGTAGATATCGGCGAGTGCTTCGCCGAGCGGCGTGGCTGCTGTGCCCATATAGGTGCGTGCGATTTGGATGAGTCGCTCGTTGTTGGCTGTGATGTCGACTTCTTTGTCGGAAGGCTCGGGGTAGACGAGTGGGGCATCGGCATCTTTTTGCATCGACCAGATGCCCTTGTCGTAGGTGCAATCTAAGTTCTTTTTGTAGTCGAGCCCCGTGAGATCGAGGCCGTATTTGATTTGATTCGATGAATTGCCATAGGTTTGGATGGAATCGGTATAGCCGTAGATGTATTTGGGTTTGCCGGCGTTGCGGAAGTCTTGAGAATAAAGAAAGCTATCGTTGGAAAGGTGTTTGGATGGTGTATACCCGTTATAACCATTATCTTTTCCAACGAGTAAGTCATTACCGCTAGAGAGAATTTTGAAATAACCGACTGTATTTTCAGGAGTACGAATATATTGCATCGTAACTACAGGAAAACGACAACTCTCAGTATTGCCGCAACCTCCCGATATTGTGTCATTATACGTAAAAGTATCACTAACCGTACAGCCGTGTTCGTTAATATAAGCAATTTCAACTTGAAATCCATGATCTGTACGACAACCAGAGAATGGTTGAACA
>SFMP01000173.1 GCA_004554395.1 Myxococcales bacterium
CGACATCGGATCCGATATCAACTTTAGTCCCCGAGTGATCATCTCACTCTTCCAACCCGAATCGCACTTCGCACAGCTAGCAACGCCGTTGCTAGACTCGTTCTGCCCAACGCTGTTGGGCTTGTCACTGTTATCACCTATCATCTTGGGCCTCCTTGAATCCGAGGTCTTAAGGACACGTGAACAGTTCACGTAATACGTGTGAATTATAGCGAGAGAATCCAGGATATGAAAACAAAAATCGATATATAGCCATTTTTTCATGTATTTTTCTTTCTTTTCAAATGCAAAAGCACATCATCAACTCTGTTCCGCCATCGCAATTCATCTTACACCCAAAGCTATCGACGAGCGGACCCGAGATCGCTAATCTTTTTTCCAACACATTCGCGAATTACCGAATAAAATTTAGATAAATCAACGTATTCTGCATTAACTTCAATTTTATCTAGACACTATCGCAAGAAAGCAGTAAATTGACGCGGTGTGTAGGGCGAAATCACCGTCTAACGACTATCGTTAGCTCGAAAAATCTCGCATCCGAATGTGCGTAAAACACCCAGCATAGGAGTTTTATAATGAACCAGCTCGACAAGAATATTCTCGAAACACTTCAACAACAGGCCGATATTTCCAACAAAGAGCTCGCCGCGCGCAACCAGCTCGCCGAAAGCTCGATGCTCAACCGCGTCAAAAACCTCAAAGAAAAGGGCATCATCAAATCGTATCGCGCCATCATCGATCCAAAAGCCATTGGATACACCGTCCAAGCACTCATCATGATCAACTTGGCTCAACACCAAATCCAATCGATTACCGATTTCGAAGATCGCGTCCTTGCCATCCCCGAAGTCAAAACGGGATTCCACATTACCGGCCGATACGACTACTGCCTCCACGTCGTCTTGCGCGATATCGACCACTTGGCACAGCTCATCAAAAATACACTCTCCAAACTCCCAGGTCTCGAACGCCAAGAAACTTTCCTCATCTTCTCGTCGATCAAAGAAGAAGGTGGATACTCCCTCGACTACGCAAATTAATTCCCGCCGCGCACTTCGTGCGCCCGATGCTTCTCATTCTAAGCGCCTAGCTGCTCGAGTTTCGCCGCTCAATGCTCTAGGCGCTTCTTCTTTATCCCACCGAAACGACATGCAATACGAAAACGCCTTATCACTCGCTCGCGAAGCCGCGAGCCTAGCTGCGGCTAATCTCAAAAAACTTTGGGATGTCCCTCGACACGTCGAAATCAAAAACGACGAATCTCTCCTCACTCAAATCGACACCGAAAACGAAAAGATCCTCGTCGATTTCTTCGCCAAACATACGCCAGATTTCGGATTCCTCGGCGAAGAAAGCGGAATCCACGAAGCCCAAAAATCGGGTCAACCCTATTGGTACGTCGATCCCGTCGACGGCACGTCGAACATGGTCCACCGATTCCCTTGGGCATGCATCTCGATCGGACTCGTCGTCGACGATCAACCCGTCGTCGGCGTCGTCAACAATCCCATCCAACGACACGAATTTTATGCAGCAAAAGGCTGCCACGCATACCTAAACGGCACACAAATCCACGTCTCTTCGAATCGAGAATTCGACCGAGCACTCCTAGCCACGGGCTTTCCCGTCGGTCCTCACCACGACCGATTCCCAAACTACGAAAACTTCGGCAACGTCTCGCTCAAAGTCCACTCCGTCCGACGCCCCGGTTCCGCTGCCCTCGACTTGTGCTGCGTCGCCGCTGGCTGGCTCGATGGCTTTTGGGAGATAAACCTCAAACCTTGGGATACCGCCGCCGGCGTCATCATCGCCCGCGAAGCTGGCGGCACCGTCACCGGCTTCGAAGGCGACGATTACGACCCGCATGTCCCTTTTATCATCGCGACAAACGGCATCCTCCACGATCAACTCGCACGAATCGTCCGCAAAAACGGTTAAATATCAATCACCGCAACAAACCACTTTCCTGCCCCAGCGACTCGAGCAACGCATCGAATAGATCGGATAGATCAAAAAGAATCCCATCCGACTTTATTTCTCACTATCCAATCCCTACGCTCGAGTCCCCACTTCCCCCCTTCAAAC
>SFMP01000174.1 GCA_004554395.1 Myxococcales bacterium
GAGCCGAAGTCGAGAGACTCATCGAGGAGTTCCACCCCGATAAGGTTTGTGTGGAATTGTGCCAAGAGCGATACGATAGCTTTTACGATACAAATCGCTGGAAAAAGCTCAACATCTTCGACGTCATTCGAAAAGGGAAATTCCTCTATTTGCTCGCCAATATCGCGATATCGGCATTTCAACGCAAGATCGGCGCGAAACTCGGCGTCAAACCTGGGGCGGAACTCATCGGGGCCGCCGAGGCAGGGACTCGAGCCGGCGCCGAAGTCGTCCTCATCGATCGAAATATCCACGTCACACTCAAACGCGTCTGGGCCAATCTCGGTTTTAGGACAAAATGCGAACTCTTTTCCGAAATCCTCGCCTCGCTCTTCGTCAGCGACGATGCATCGAAAGAAGAGACGTCCGCGGAGGTCGAAAAACTCAAAGAAGATGCCAATATATCGAGCATGATGGAGGTCTTTGCCAAAGAGCTCCCGCAAGTGCATACGCCGCTCATCGACGAACGCGATCGGTATCTCGTCGCCAAGATGCGCGCTTGCGGCGGTCGAAACGTCGTCGCCGTCGTCGGCGCTGGGCACGTCGCCGGCATGCAGAGGTATTTCGATACCGAAATCGATACAGCCGAGCTCGATCAATTGCCCAAACCGAGCATATTCTGGAAAGTTGCCAAATGGATTATTCCCGCCATCCTCGTCGGCGGGATCGCATACGGCGTTTCGCATAAGGGATTCGATTCACTCTACGATTTGCTCGTGGCATGGATTCTCCCCAATTCCGTATTTTGTTTTATCGCCGCCATTGCCGCCTTGGCGCATCCGATCACGATATTATGTGCCATCATCGTTTCGCCGATTACGTCGACGACGCCCGTCATCGGGGCTGGCATCGTGTTGGGTCTTCTCGAGGCATGGCTGCGCAAGCCGACGGTCGCCGATTGCGAAGATATCCAAAACATCCATACGCTCAAGGGATTCTATAAAAACGCCTTCACGCATATCCTCGTCGTCTGCCTCTTGACGACGATCGGATCGGCGCTCGGTGCCTATGTCGGCATCGGTTGGCTCGTCTCGATTATCGGCTTCGATTGATCGTCGCGATTTTGAGCCATACCACACGATATGGCGCGATGGCGCAATTTCGTGTAGAATCCAACGAGTGTGTATCGATCGCCAAATGGGGAGGCAAAGATGGCTAGATTATCCGACAGAAAAACACTTTCGAACGAAGAAATCGAGGCATCGGTCGAAGAGTTGAGCCGAAAACTCGAAATCCTACGCGTGCGATATGAGCAGTATTTTATCGGCGTCGAAAAAGTCGCGCCATCGGTGATGCGCATGGAAGTCGTGCGCATCATGCGCGATTTGGAACAGCTCAAGATAAAAAACACGGCCATCAAGTTTAAGCTCCGAACGGTCGTACAAAAGTTTACGAGCTATTCGACGTATTGGAATCGGACACTGCGAGAAATCGAAGACGGCACCTATAAAAGGCATGTCGATAAGGCGAAGCGCGAAGCCGAAAGGCTCAAAAAAGCGAGTGCTCAACCGTCGGCTTCGAGGCAAAATGCGGCGCAAACGTCAAACGACAATCGATCGAGCCAAACGCTAGCCAAAGACGTCGCCAACGAAGCCGACGATTTCCTCGCTTCGTTGGGATACGCTCCAACGCCCAATCGGCAAAATGTAGCGATGAATTCGCAGAATGTGCAAAGTCAAGTGCATCATCCCGTATCGAATTCAATGCAATCGCAGAGTGGCGCGCCGACTCCAGAACAACCAGCGGCGGCGCAACAAGCGTTGCGCCGCCGTCGCCCGGCTATCGTCGGGGCCCAAACATCGGCGCGCCCAACCCCGACGCAACAAACGGCCATCGCCGCCCAACAGCCCATGCCAGCGCCGCCAAAGCCCGCCATGTCGCAACCGCCTGCGCCGCCTGCGCAGTCCAAGCCCACCATGTCGCAGCCACATTTGCCGCCTGCCACGCCGACGCTTTTGCCTCGCACTCCCGTCGTGCGACCACCACAAACCCCGTCGTTGCAAGCGCCTGTGGCTCAACCTTCGACGCATCAAACCCCTGCCGCGCGGTCCGCGGTGCCCAATCGTGCACCATCTTTGCCGCCCACGCCTGCGGCGCAAGCGCCGCAACAGCCGCATTTGCCGCAAGCGACGCCCCAACAGCCAGCGACAGGCCTCCCGTCGTTGCGGCCCGCAGTGCCCAATCGCATGCCCGTTCGCACGGGCTTGCCATCGATGCATCGCCCAGGGCTACCGACCAAAGATAATTAGCCCCCCCCCTAACCACTCCCCCGGCGTTGCCAGGGGCTACTCGCGCTTCTGACCTCACTCCCTAACCCCCTCTCCATAAATGGAGAGGCCCAGTTTCCCCGACATGATGTTTCAGCGGAAATAGTAAATGCGGTAACCCTGGGGGAAGGGCACATCTATCTATAAAGGCGACAAAAGTACATCGAGCCCAAAATAACCCGCGACATTGCGACGGTAGATTTGTGCCAAAAAACGCGCTTTGGCGTCGTTTCCCAACTGAAAAGCACGGATTTTTTCTCTTTGATCGAGGAGTCGCAACTTCGCCTTTTCTTCGTCGCAGAGCAATTCGTTGACGCCCTCGAAAGTCAAATCGACGGCCGAGGCATAATCGGCGAGGCACTGTGCTTTGTATTTTGCAAACGATTCGGGCGTTTCGCGCCAATTGGGGTGAGCGGCGATCGAAACTTGATGAGCTTGGATGAGAGCCATATACGCTTTGCGCAAGATGTCGCGGATGGGCGGCTGTTCTGTTCGTTTTCCGCATTCGATGATGCGGCATATCGCAACATCGTAGGGATCTTCAACGATATCGCCATGCCACGGCATTTGAGCGGCGGGCAATGTCGATTGACGGCGTTTTTCGGCCCCAATGACGCGCTTTGCTTCGTATTGCAAGCGCGAGAGGCGGCATCCGCGATCGAATACATCGGGGTGTTCGGCCAAATAGGCATCGAAAGCCGACGTAAAATCGCGAGCACATAGCCCCGATGCCGCCCATTGCAAGGCGTAGAATACATCGGTTGCCGAAAGTTGGCGCGTCGGATACCGCATCCAAACCCAAGCCTGCATATCGCGCAAAAACAATTCATGGCGAAATGGCAACGATTCTATCATGTCGGATCCTCGTCGTTGTGCGATACGAGCATGCCCATGCTCTTCATCTCAATGCGAGCCGCCTGATAGAGCGTATCTTGATCGACGATTCCATCGCTCGACGCGGCCATAAACGCCGCTCGCAATATGGCGTTTTTAATGTAACCGCCCGATATTTCGAACTCGGTTGCCAATTCGCGATAATCGATTTTTCCCTTTGGTAGCCGCGCCGATCGCAACATCGATTGCCACAGCCTGGCGCGTTCGGCTTTCGATGGCTTCGGAAACGATACGCGCAGCGAGAGGCGACGCGCAAAAGCCTCGTCGATTCCGGCGGGAAAGTTCGTCGTCAAGATGGCAACGCCCGGGAATCGTTCAATGCGTTGGAGCAAGTAGTTGACTTCGAGGTTTGCATATTTATCGTTGGAATTCTTGACATTTGTTCGCTGCCCAAAGAGCGAATCGCATTCGTCGAAAAGCAACATTGCTTGTGCATTTTCGGCTTCATTGAATATTTGAGCCAAATTCTTTTCCGTTTCGCCGACGTATTTCGACATGACGCGCGACAAATCGACTTGATAGATATCGATTCCGATTTCGTTGGCAATGAGCGCCGCACACATGCTCTTACCCGTTCCTGGGGGCCCGTCGAATAGCGCCGATAGCCCGATATCGTGCCCGAAACGGTCGCCCAATCCCCAATCGTCGAGGACGCGAGCTCGATATTGATATCGATAGACGATTTCGTGCAATTGCATCTCGACGTCTTTGTTGACGATGAGATCTTCCCATCGATATGTCTTTTCGATGAGCGTTGCATGTTCGCTCAATCGGTGTCGCATTTGCGCCTTGACCGCCCCGATGATGTATTCCGAATGGACTTTCGTGTCGGGTTGCGACGCATACGAAGCTTCGCGCACTGCTTCGCGAATCTGCCCCGGGGTGAGGTGGAAATTCTCGGCATAAGCCACGATATCGCATTGATCGTCGCGCAACGCCGGCGGTAAAGCCGCCTCCCAAAGCAGCCGGCTCGTCTTGTGATCGGGCATGGTGAGGCGCAACGATTCGACGTTTCGCGACTTGAGCACGGGCGCAAACGAAACGCTATTTTGACACGTCACGATAATCGTCAGCGGATGCCACGCCAAGAGCGCATCGATAGCCCGGCAAATGTTGAGGTGTAGCGCCGTTATTTGCGCATGGAAATTGGCATCTTCTGCCGTCGTCGGCAAGATGAGCGTCTCCCATCCATAGAGGCAGAGCACGGCATTGTGCAACATGGCTTCGCGGTTGGCGACGCTCAGACCCATGCCAAAATCTTCGTAAGTATTGAATATGCCCTTGATGTCGACGCAAAGCAAATCTCGATCGAGCAAGGCGGCGACTTCTTGGGCAAATCGGCGTTTACCCGCCCCAACGGGGCCCGTGATATAACAAAGCGGCAACGGTTTCGCCATCGATCGCAACGCCCGTATCTTCTCGATTCTCGCATACCACTCGCGGTTTTGACGATCGCTCAACATCGTATTGCCCGACAAATCCGATCGCGTTCGATACTCGGTAAACGACGATATCGTCGAATCGATCATCTCGATCCCGCCCAAATATGCCTGCATTCGCGTCGGCAATACGAGCGGTTGGCGATTGGGCGGCAAATACCCCAAAGCCTGGCGAATTTCGATTAAGCCCTCGCCGATGAGCAGCGACCCCGGGGCAATGAGACGGTTCAAATACGCCGCTTGTTTGTCGCGCGAAAAGATTTCGATAAACAGCGACAGAGACGGATAATCGCGCTCGAAATGGTTTTGAATAAACGCATAGAGACGCGAAAAAGATGGATTGAATGCAGGCGCAATGACGAGCAAAAAAAGCAAATATTGTGCGTCATTAAGCTGATATTCTTGCCTTAAAAAAGCCAAAGGCGTTGTCGCGTCGAATTTTGTGTGCTTTTCGTAGTACTGTCGCCGGCGATATTCGATGCTCGCCAATCGCGTCTTTGCCTCGACTTCATCGGGGGTTGGGTCGCTTGCGTCGTCGTCGCATTCATGCAAACGCGCCTCGACTTCTTGCGGATAAATGACCGTTCCCGGTCTCAAATCGCTCGCACCTGGCAACAGCCCCGACGCTTGCATCTCGCGGATGCGAACTTCGAGCAGTTGGCGTAGCCAAGCGATCTCGAGTTCGAGGTGCGAAATCATGGGATTCATCGGCATTTTGGGGGCAAATGGGGCATTCATATCGTCATCCTCGTCGTTCTCGTTCATCCAACGGCACACGACCGCCAATCCGCCCTTTTACAACGTTGTCGGTTTGATCTCAATCATTCCTATACCCATCGCCGGCGAGTTCTGCTAAACTGGTGCTCTGTTCCTCGATATCAATAAGGAGAAACTCATGGAACTCACTATTTTGAAAGAAACCGTCACGCTCGATACAGCCCCAATGCACATTGCGCCCGGTGGTTCGATATTGTGCCACATCACGGGCAATTCTCGCCGCATCGCCAAACTCCTCATCGAGCTGCGTTCCGAAATCGCCTTTGGCATGTCAAACGTCACGACGATCGACGCCGACAGCCAAACCATCACGACCGACATCTTCTTTGGCTCCGCCGATGAACCCGATTTTCGCACAATCTTTGCCAACTTTGGCGAGGGCCTCGCTTTTGAAACGAACAAACTCGAAGAAGACCACCGCCAAGATGCCCTCACGATGGCTGCTCGCAATTGCGTCATCGATATGTTGAAATAAGTATACAATACATTTTAATATATCAACATCGCCATTTGCGCGTTTATATCGTTTTGCATATATCATCGCTATTATATTTTTCGCAATCCATACAAACGATCGCAGCATCCAATTTATATAAATTCATATAATCTCCATATGTTTATATAAGTTTGGAATCGCCCTATCGGCAAAGCCGATACGGGCTCAGGTGCGCCCTATTTCGCTATCGCTCAATACGGGCTCTATGCTCCGGTTATGTGCTCGCCGCGCGGGCGGCTTGCGCGCATACACCTCCGCAGTCGCGCTATTGGCTTTGCCAATACGCGCGCCACTTTTAATATGCTCGCATGCATAGCGTTTCGATACGCCAAGCTTGATGATTGCGTTGCATCGATTTTTGGTTCGAGAGCCAATCGAGGTAGCAAGCGAGGTGCTGGAGTTCGGAATCGTTTGGATCGCCGCGCCATGTACCGATGAGAATGCCGTTGAGAGGGCATTTATTGAACATCGCAGGGGTATTGTCGACGATGGCGATTTGGGTGAGGTCTTCGGTGATTTGTCGCAAGGGCTTTTCGTAGGGCTCGCCCTCGGTGCAGTTTTCTATCTTCTTGCAAAATGCGCGTCCCCAAAGCGTGAATCCTTCGATGCCGATGAAGTCGAAGATGCTCTCGACGTATGCTTGCATGCCCGTCGACCAAATGGTGACGTCGAATTTATTGCGCACAAATTCTAAGAATTCTTTTGTTCCCGGGCGCAACATCGTAAAAAAGCGCGTGCCATCGGCACTGAGTTCGACGGATTGTGGACCGATCGATTCCATCGTCGAATAGACGAGGGATTCATCGAGATCGAGGACGAGTTTTTTGATGATAGACATATTCGATAAAGCAAAACAAGGGGTTATCATCGCCACTATCGCATGGTGCACGGCATTTGCGCACGACGGACTCGCCAACGAAGTCGACGGGGCGCGCGCCATTATACGCCATGACGTCGAATCGATACAAGGCACGCGCTTGCATTACGAATCGTATGCGATAATTCATCCATTGCGACCGCCGATTCGCGAAGATTACACGATCGAAATCGTCGACAAATGGGGAGCTGGCGTCATCTTTAGTTACGAAGTTCGCCAAAGCGTTTTGGGAACGTCGACGGGGATTCAGTCGTTGTCGTCGCTCGATGCATGCCGTTCGATCGATCCGTGGTGGGATCCGGCTCAGACGTCGTTCGATGGGCGCTGCGAGCTTTGGATAAGTCCGCAACAGTTGCGCGAACTCATCGTCGAGGGCAAGACGTATTTGGCCGTCGATACGATCGAGCGCAAAGATTCCGTCGTTCGGTGGTCTTTTGATGGCGACGTGGTGTATTGGGTTTCGATAGATGGGCGACGCGTCGCCCTCGACGGCATTCGAGCCCATACATCGCGAGGTGATGAATTCATCATATTAAAGAATTTCGAGAATCCCCTGATTCTGAAAGCTAAATCTTCGTATTTTTCTTGGGATTTGGTTAAGATTGACTAATTTTATTCGATTTGAATTGACCTCACCCCCTAGCCCATAACCTCACCCCCGGCCTGTCGGCCACCCCCTCTCCATAAATGGCGAGGGGGAATGGACATCTGCCTACGGCAGATGTGATAGATTGGGCGTGGGGGGAAGACGCCCGCGTTGCGGGCGGGATTGATTGGGCGCGGGCTTGACGCGAGCGCCCTGAAGGGGCGCCAGAATACAGCCCGGGGTGTAGCGGAGCGCACCCCC
>SFMP01000175.1 GCA_004554395.1 Myxococcales bacterium
GCTCAATTCATCGTCGTTTCCGCCCAATTTATCGCGGTTTCCGCTCAATTCATCGTCGTTTCCGCCCAATTTATCGCGGTTTCCGCTCAATTCATCGCCATCTATTTTTTTCGCGTCTAGCGCATTCTGTGCATTTGCGCCACCTGCAGTATTTGGTGCATTTGCGCCACCTGCAGTATTTGGTGCATTTGCGCCGCCTGCAGCATTCTGTGCATTTGCGCCGCCCTGCGCAACGATAGTATTGGGCGTATATGGCGCATTTGGCTCGGCATTGCTCTGCGCCCCGCCTTTTCCAATGGCATTAAACACCGACGACTGAAATATCTTCGCATTGCGTCGCCCACGGTCGCTCGCCTCGCCGATTTGCGCCTTCGCGCTTCTGTTGCCGCTATCCGCCACTTCAAAATGCGATTTGGGAGGGTCGACCAGCCACGTTTCAACCGCCTTGAGCCGTTGCTCCCCAAATGCCGGAATCTTCTCTAAAATCCGATTTGAATACGCAATCTGCAAATCCGCCGGCGAACAAATGCTCCGGTCGTAATACATCCGCCGCGCCATCCCCACGCCAATCGACGGTATCTCGCACAGCGCACAAAAAAACGGACTGTGCCTCCGCTGCAACTCCTCCAGCAACTCGCACGTCCCCGACTCGCGGATTTCATCGTAAATCCGCAAAAACTTCGGCCCATACCCCGCAAACAGCCTCCGCGTCGAAATCTTCGCCGACACCTGGTCGGGCGACTCCTTCCACGACTCGATAAACGCCATCGCACGCCGCAACGCCAACGCCAAATTATTGCTCCGCCGCTCAATCGTGAGCAACGTATGCAACCGCCGCAGTTTCGCAATCATCTCTTCGCGCGTCATAACCACCTCCACCCTTCGACGCCAACGCGCGCATTATACACGACGTGCCGCCACTTTTTCGCACTTTTTCTGCCACCCCCGAAAAATCACACCTCAGCTCACACGCGACCCACACCGCCTTCGCAGCCTCTCTTCTCTCTGCAACGGGGGGAAGTCTCCCCCCGAGCGACTTTTGCCCTGCGGGCAATACGCCGCTCCCCCCTCTGCGGGCGCTCAATCGCCGCGCCCGCAACGCCCCAGGCTCAGCCTCTTCATATTCCAAATACTCCAACTCATCGATCAAACTGTAGGGCTACCGCATTGACTTTTTCTGTATCCTTCACCACTTCAATCCCCTACAAAAATGAGCGCTCAAAAAAAATGCAAAAAACTTCTTGCGAAAAAATAAGAATAGGAATAATTATCATTTTCAGAAAGCGAACGCCAATGACTCGCAGGGGGATATCGGCGTCGCTCATCGAGGAGATGTCGATGTTACCACGCAAACAGATGATATTCGATTACGTCGTCAATTCGCACGTCCATCCGACGGCACAAGATGTCTTCGATGCCGTTCGCGTTGAGATGCCGAATATTTCTCTCGCCACGGTCTATCGCAATCTCAATGAATTGGCCGATGCGGGTGAAATCATGCGAATAGCGGTACCGGGGCGACCCGATAGATTCGACCAGCTATTCGAGCCACACGATCACCTCGTCTGCCTCGCTTGCGGATGCATCGTCGACATTCCGCTCATTTCTCATCGTGCAATCGCACCAAAAGGGTGTATAATATCGTACTGCAAACTTACGGCATACGGATATTGTTCATGGTGTGCCGCCAAACAAGGTCTTGTACCTGATCAACCAAAAGGAGAGTAGCCATGGAGATGGATAAGAAGGCCCTATTTAACATCGCCTGCGGGCTATATGTCATTGCGACGTCGTTGCCCGATGGGAATGCAGGTTGCGTGATTAACACGGTGATGCAAGTGACCGAAACGCCGTTGCGCGTCGTCGTCGCCGTCAATCGGGGGAATGCAACGGCCGACGCACTCAAACGCGCTGGGCGATTTACGCTCTCGGCACTCGACGAAACGACGCATTTCGACACGATTAAGCACTTTGGCTTCCAATCGAGCCGCGACGTCGATAAATTCGCCAATCCACCGTTACGCATCTCTTTCTGCGACGGTTTGCCACGACTTGCCGAGCAAGCCAGTGCCATCCTCACGTGCGAAGTGTGCAATATCACCGATCTGGGGACTCATATCTTAGTTTTAGCCGACATCGTAGGCGCAGAAGTCGCTTCGGGGCGCGCTACGCTCACCTACGACTACTACCAAAAACACGTCAAACCAAAGCCCGCCTCGGCACCGCGCGAAAAAACGGTTTGGCGCTGCGAAATCTGCGGTTTCGAAATCGAAACCGACGAACTTCCGCCCGATTATATTTGCCCGCTTTGCGGCCACGGCATCGATGCTTTCGTCAAAGTCGAAGCACAACCAGCCGTCGCCAATATCCAGCTTCAATGTAGTACACAAGCGCAAAACAATGCCCAGTGTGTCGTCGATTCCGTCGACACGCTTGCGCAGAGTGTTCAAATCACGGCAACACAGCCACAAACGGCGCCACGCGCCAACCAAGGAGAAGAAACCATGACAAAATCGTTAAAAGGCACCAAAACAGAAGCCAACCTCCAATCCGCTTTCGCCGGCGAATCCCAAGCTCGCAATAAATACACCTATTACGCTTCGCAAGCGAAGAAAGACGGCTTCGAACAAATCGCCGAAATCTTCCTCGAAACTGCCGAAAACGAAAAAGAGCACGCGAAACTCTGGTTCAAATGCCTCCACGACAACAAAATCCCGACGACTGCCGAAAACCTCCTCGACGCAGCTCAAGGCGAAAACTACGAATGGACCGATATGTATGCCACGTTTGCGAAAGAAGCTCGCGAAGAAGGCTTCGATCACATCGCCAAGCTCTTCGAAATGGTCGGTGCCATCGAAAAAACTCACGAAGACCGCTATCGCAAATTGCTCTCCAACGTCGAAGGCCAACTCGTCTTCTCGAAAAACGGCGATGCAATATGGCAATGCCGTAACTGCGGCCACATCGTCATCGGCAAACAGGCACCCGCTGTTTGCCCCGTCTGCGCCCATCCGCAGGCCTACTTCCAAGTCAAAGCCGAGAATTACTAATCATACAGCGCTGCGCCGCTCACAGCTGTGGCACAGCGCAAACCGATGATTCAACTCCAAAACACACACACGAAAAAAGCGCATGCCCAAGGGGCATGCGCTTTTTCTTTATTGCTTCGGAGAAAAGCTCAGATAGCAGTCATACACACAAAAAAAGCGCATGACGTTTAACATCCCAAATGAACCCCGTAGGGGTTCTGGCGAGTAGCCCCCAGTTGACGCCGTAGGCGGCTACTGGGGGAAAAAGGAATGCACCACCAAAATGAACCCCGTAGGGGTTTCCGATGTCAAAAACTTCTTAGATTATTCGAAATCGTCGTCTTCGTCGAAATCGTCATCGGACTCGTCGAAATCGTCATCGGACTCGTCGAAATCGTCGTCAAAATCGTCGAAATCGTCGCCAAAATCATCGTTCGGAACGTACGTTTTGGCGAGTTGTATCGTGCGCTTGGCATCGTTAAGCGACTGGGTCGTGCGGAAGATAATCGTGCAGTCGTCGTATTGCGCAGCCGCATCGAGGAGCGTTTCGAGGTCGTCGTCCGAATAGCTATCGAGCAACCCATGTCGTCCGAGCATCTGAAAATAAGCCTCGCTACCTTCGGGCAAGTCTTCGCGTTCATCGACGAGTGGGTCGATGGCCAAGATCATATCGTGCGCCATGGCTATCGATTGAGCTTCTTCGCGTTCCCAAAATCCGGCAGGGTGCCAGATGAGTTTCATGCCATCGGGAAGATCGGCCCAGTTTGAAGCAAATTCGGCTAAAGCACGTTTATTCGCATCCGAGGGCGTAAAATTTGCCGATGTTTCTAATAAAATTCGGCTTGCCCCGACGTTGACCGCTTGCTCGCGTATTCTCTGCCAAACGCGAATATTTTCGGGCGTCTTTTGGAAATGCCCGAGATTGGCAGCCGATTCGCCCGGCTGGAGTTTGAGTCCGAAGCCCTTTTTGATATCGCCTGGTCGATGTGTAAACGCCTGCCAAGCGACCCAAATCGAACGCATCGGGTGGCTTGCGGCTTGCGCATCTTGAGCCCACGCCTTCAAAACGCGAGCTTTAGGCGGTGTAAACAGACCAACGCGATATTCGATAGCGGTTGCCGTTTGATAAAAAACGCGCTTTTCGCGCGGCAGATCCGAACAGCCGCAATAAATCGTATTCATAAGTATTCCGTAAATTTTCAATCCCTTCCAAAATCACCTTGCCCGCTTGGGGGCGGCGGTTAGGAAGCTAGGATATGGGGCGTTATTTCTGCGTTACATGGACGTAACGCATCTGTAAATCGTAGACGACGGTTTGGATCAATTTTTCCTCTTCGTCGGTCAAATTCCCCTTTGTTTTTTCGCGTAACATCAGGAGGATATCGATATTGTTTCGCGCAATCTCGGGATCTTGGGGAATCGATGCAAATGCAGGATCGTCGCATTGTCCGAGCGCGGCAAGAGCCATCGTCGAGAGCGAAAGTACAAACGCCGAAAAGGGAATGCCGTGTTGTTCGTTCTTATCGTTCATATCGCACCTCCTATGGATATTGGTTCGATGATTAGGCGTTTTCGGCGACTTCGTCGTCGCCCCCCATTATCGGTTGTTTGACGGTGACGGCTTCGCATTTATCGGCGAGGTCGGGGAGTTTATCGAGGTAATTGTCGAGCTCTTCTTGGGTAATTTTGGCTTTTTCGAGTCCACCATCGAGATGTCTTTCGATAAGTCTTTTATCAAATCTTTTTTCTTCGTACATATTGAAACCAGCCATGAATCCTCCGTTCTTAGGTTTGGCGGCAAAAAACAGGCGCGCCATATCGGCGCGCCTACTTAGCACATATCATATATTTTTCGCTCGAAAAAAGAAAGAACAATCGCATTTTATCTCAGAAACCCCTAACGGGGTTTTATATGGATTATGGAGAGGGGGTGGCCGATAGGCCGGGGAGAGGTCAGGAGGCGGGGAATGTCAATCGACATACCAGCGGATGCGCGGGTCGTCTTCGACGCTGGGGCTGTTTTTCGTCGATAAGATGTCGTTCCAGTCTTCGGCGGTTGCCGTTTCTTTAGAGATTTGCCAGGCAAAATCGATGCTATCGGTGGCGTCGTTCCAGAAATGGTACGATCCATCGCGGAGTATGGCTAGCGATGGGGATGGATATGTGGGCGTTTGAACGATGTAGTTAGATTCGATGGATTCGGGGGTGATGCAATATGCTTGAATATTATCGAGTATATCGTCGATTTTTGTGAATTTTGTTCGCTTTGCGACGAAGAGTTTTTTGTCATTCCAATCGATCGACAACGAGCAATTGGCGAGTTCGGATCGGATATCGTCGGGGAGTTGATCGATGGCAAAGTTGGAATCGTCGATGGGGTTTTGGCCATTGAACAAGAAGGCTCGCCCGGTTTCGTCGAGAGAGACGGCGCCGAGTGGCGAAGGAATGACGGCGCAAACGGGGGCATCGTGTATGAATTTTGTGCGCCAACTGCCATCGGGCGCGATGAATCGGAGTTCGCGATTTTGCATGCCACCGCAACAGGTCAAATAGACGTCGCCGTGTGCGACGCAATCGTTTTGGAGCGATTGTTCGACGTTGGGCAAGACGATATCGCTTTCGATGGCGCCATATTGGCGCAAATCGATGCATTCGGAATCGAAATCGTCGTCGAGGATAGCGCGGGTTTTGTCGCGATGAAGTCGGACGAGGTGGCAGATATCGGAGAGAATGGGGATGGGAGATGCCAGGGTGACGAATATCGTACCATCGGCGAGGGGTGGGGCAATGTGGCGTATATTTGTATCGAATTCGATATATGAGAGGCGAATTCGAACTTTATTCGCAATTTCGAGCGGGAGCGATGTATCGATTTGTCGCAGATCGACGTAATAGAGGCGATTGTGATTTGAATGAGATTCTGGAATTGAATTGGATTTAGAATTTGATTCGATATTTGAATTGGATTCAGAATTATATTTTGGATTTGAATCGGAATCGAAATCTGGATTGGGTTCGAAATAGATGAATCCGTCGCCGTAGGCCACCCATTCGATGGGGCGGTGTATGTTTCCCATGCCTGCGAAGCCTGTTTGGGTGGGGATGGCGTCGAAGATGTGGAAAGAGCGAGCTATGGGTGTATGTGGGTTTATCGCGACGACGTTTGAACCGATGCGGATGAGGCATTGATTTTGGGATTGAATGGGTCGCAATCCGTCGCGCCAGAAGTATAGAGCGGGGTGAGTTTGGGGCGTTGTATCGATGGGGGCGCCGCGTCCGCGTAGGAATGGGGGCAATTGTGTGAATCGTTCGAGGGCGGCGCGAGCGACGTCTTTGCCATAGGTTGAGGCGATTTTATCGATCATATAGTACGCCGCCCGAGTGTCGCCTTGTGTATAGAATTTATGCGCTAGGGATTCCCAATGATTGACTTGGGGTAGCGGGCGAACCGATAGAAAGGCCCGAATTTGTTGATAAATCGAAGCGTCGAAATCTCGAATCGATACGCGCAAAGCGCATTCTCCATTTTGTCATAGATGGGCGATAGAAGGGTAGGCGCGCGTATGCTCGCAGTGCAACGAGAACATAGCGCGCCGCGCAGGCGTATGCTCGCAGTGCAACGAGAACATAGCCTGCGCCTAGAGAGGCGTATGCGCGGACCTGCTGCAAGCAGGGAGCACATAGCCAGCGACCAGAAAGACGGGGTTAGGCGCGCGTATGCTCGCAGTGCAACGAGAACATAGCGCGCTGCGCAGGCGTATGCTCGCAGTGCAACGAGAACATAGCCTGCGCCTAGAGAGGCGTATGCGCGGACCTGCTGCAAGCAGGGAGTACATAGCCAGCGACCAGAGAGGCAGGGGGGATTTATCCGTCGAGTGCCGAGAGTCCTTCGATGGCTTTGACGTTCATGTCGACGACTTGTACGGATTGCGATTGTTTGGAGTCGAGGTCGACGGCGGTGATGGAGAGGATGCCGTTGACGTCGATGCGTAGGGAGACTTCGATGCGAGGTTCCATGCGTTTGGCGGGTCGGATGCCGGCGAGTTCGAACGTGGCGAGTCGAGTGTTGTCGGCGACGTGGCTGCCTTCGCCTTGGAAGATGGAGATGATGACGCTTTGTTGGTTGTCGCGGCTTGTAGTGAAGACGCGTGAAATTCTGTGTGGTACTTTTGTGTTTTTTGGGATGAGCGGGATGCAGACGCCGCCTGCGGCTTCAATGCTGAGCGTGAGGGGGATGACGTCGAGTAGGAGGACGGCGTCGGAGTCGGAGTCGAGTGCCATGGCTTGGATGGCGGCGCCGATGCCGACGGCTTCGTCGGGGTTGATGCTCGTGTTGGGTGGTCGTAGGAACCATTCTTCGACTTTTCGTCGGATGAGTGGCATTTTTGTCATGCCGCCGACCATGACGATTTGGTCGATTTCGCCGCAGTGTAGGCCTGCGCTGTCGAAGACGCTGCGGCAGATGCGCAGGGAACGTTCGACGAGTGGGAGGCAGAGGGATTCCATTTGTTCGCGCGAGAGGGTTTCGTCGATGCATGCGCGTGGGTCGATGTCGGGGACGATGTTTTGGAGTGAGATTTGGGCGACATCTTGGGAGGAGAGTTGGATTTTGGCGAATTCAGCGGCGTCGATGATTCGCTGTCGTGCGAGTGTGTGGAATGAGAGGTCGATTTTTGTTTTCTTTTTGAATCGATCGATGACCCAAGCGGCGATGGCTTGGTTGAAGTCGTTTCCGCCGAGGAAAGTGTCGCCGCCGGTGGCTAGGACGTTGTAGACGCCGTCGTCGATTTCGAGGACGGAGATGTCGAAAGTGCCGCCGCCGAAGTCGTAGACGGCGATGGTGTGTCCGACTTTTGCGCCGAAACCGTAGGCGAGAGCGGCGGCGGTGGGTTCGTTGATGAGTCGTGTGACTTCGAGACCAGCGATTTCGGCGGCGCGTTTCGTTTCTTTTCGCTGGATGTTGTCGAAGTGGGCAGGGACGCTGATGACGGCTTGTTCGACGGGTTCGCCGAGGGCGGCCTCTGCGAGTACTTTGACTTTTTTGAGAATGGCGGCGCTGACTTCGGTGGGGCTGAAGCAGTGGTCGCCGACGATGAGCCCGGTCATGCCGTCTTCGGTGGGAACGGCGGCATAGGTGAGCGATGGCAAGAGGTGTTGGACGCTTTGCGAATCGAATCGTTGGCCGAGTAGTCGTTTTGCCGAGTGGATAGTTCGCTCGGGTTGGACGGCCATTTGTGCTTTGGCCATGTAGCCGACGTAGAATTGGTCTTTTCGATTGAGCGACATGACCGAGGGCAATGTCGCGCGGCCTTTTTCGTCGAGGATGACTTGGGGTTGACCGTTGTGAACGACGGCGACGCAAGTATTCGATGTTCCGAGGTCTATTCCTATGACGGGCATAGCTTACTCCTGGGCGATTGCCGAGTGTGTGGGCACTTCGAGATTACTTTTTGAAGAGATTGCTAAAGAAACCGCCTTTTTTGGGCGTAGGGACTTCGGCTTGTGAGGCGTTTCCGGTATCGCGTCGGCGTGGGGCAGGGCGCGAGAGCGTCGTCATATCGGTATTGATGAGGTCGGCGGTCGATTGCTGGACGGGTTGTGGCGCGTGACGCGGCGTGGGAGACTGCGAAATCAAGTCGTCGAGCGAAATCTCTTTGCGCGGTGTGGGCTTGGTGGCGCTACTCTCGGCTTGCGAAGAAGCGAGTTTGACGGGCTGAGGTTGGGAGCGCGGTATGGTGACGGTTGCCAGGTCTTCGAGGCCAGATTGGGGGACAATCGGTGGATCGACGGGGGCTTGCGCCGCCATGATCGCCATATCGACCGAGGGCATTTCTCCGCTTGGCGTGCCCAAGATATCGGCTTGTAGGGCTTCGAATAGCTCCGATGGCGTCTCTTGAGCACCGTCGCTCATTTGGAAAAGCGGTGCATGGACGTCGTCTCGTGCCGGCTCGTGAGCTTGGACTGGCTCGTGAGCTTGGATTGGCTCGTGAGCTTGGATTGGTTCGTCAATCGGTGTCGAGATTGGGGCTTGTTTGTGAGCGATTTCTGTGACGGGTTCGTAGATTGGAGCAGATTCGCGTATGGGATTAGAAGCGCGGAACGGATCGAATTCGCCGAGAGATCCTGAATTTTGTTCGGCTTCTTGATGGCATTCTGTATTAGATTCGACAGAGGCATTGTTTGATTGGAGATCGAGTTGCGAATCGGGTTGGATAATCGCTTGATCGCCTGCTTGGTCGTCGGATCGATTGCTCGTTTGATCGCTCGTTTGATCGTAGTCGAAAGGCTTTGCATCGATATGGCCGTAGTCGAAAGGTTGCGATGCGGCTTGCCCGTAGTCGAAAGGCTTTGCATCGATATGGCCGTAGTCGAAAGGTTGCGATGTGGCTTGCCCGTAGTCGAAAGAATCTGCGGCTGCTTGGTTATAATCGAAAGATTGTGCAGATTCTGCGTTATTATCTGAATTGGATTCGGTCGATTCTGCCGAGGCGAAAGCAGCGGCTTCAGTCGCGGTTGGGGCAAATGTATCGGCGTTTTGTTCGGACTCTCGAGCGGAGCCCTGATCGGAGCCGCGATCGTCGGTTCCGAAGCGTTCATCGTTTGATCCGAAAGGGGAACGATCGGCAAAAGGCTCGGTGACGACTTGTTCCATGCGAACGGGTGTTTCGTCGCGCGTCGCTTGATGGCGTTCGAATTCGAATTCGCGTTCCATGCGCTGAACGACTGGGGAATGGTCGAAATCGAGCGCGTCGCCGAACATGTTTCCTTCGACGCTTGGCGACATTTCGACCGTGGCATCGCCTTGTACGGTGTCGTCGTAGGCATTGGGAGAGGACGAATTCGACATGATGGCCTGCATTTCGTTGACCGTAGGCGCTTCGTCGTATACCCCCGATGGCACTCGGGCATTGATGGCATTAAACTTCGATTGAGCCGCCTCGCGTTCGGCACTCGCTATGTTATCGACGACCGACGAATATTGCCCCGTGATGGCTCGGGATTTTTCTTGAACGCTCATGCCCGAGCGTCGAGTGCCCAATCGGCTTCCGAGCGAATTGTCGATGGGCGAGGCGATGGGTTCGGGTTCGTCGTCGCTTTGGTATTCGAGCATGATTTCGTTATCGGGGGAGTTGAACATACCGCTGACGACAGTCGGCGGGACGTAGAGCCCGCTTTTGTTTTCAGGCGGAGCCGGTTTTTTTGCAATCCCCGAAAAGAGCGAATCGAGGCCTTCGTCGAGGTCGATGTCGCCAAATAAATCGAATCCCTGATGTTCGCCGGCTCTTGATTCGACGATGAATTGCTTGCCCATGGCGCGGTGTTCGGGTTCGGCATGATCGAGGATGGCATCGACGACGGCTTTGAACGGCCGATTGACGCGTTGGAGGGAGACGAGCATGCCCGATTTTTGCGACGACGGCCCACCGATAAAGGGGACTTCGCGTCGCACGACGCCTTCGCCAGCATAGGTTTGAGATCCATCGGCCAGGGTGAATTCGAATCGGACCTGCGAGCCGACGGGGCGCGTCGTGCGCGTATAGATGAAGAGTCCGCGCTTGGAAAGCAGGGGCTTCATGCCTGCGATGAGCTCTTCCTGCGTAGTGTATCTTAGTGTTGCATGAATAACTGCAATTTGCGATGTCACATCGACCCCCATGAGAGAAAGTGTGAATAAAGTGCACCTACTCGTTCTAACATACCATAACTCGCCAAAAGGAAAAATATTTAGAATGATTCGCGTTCTCGAGTCGATGGGGAACGCAGGCATAAAAAAAGCGGAGCGCCGCCGCGCTCCGCAAACCGAATCTATCAACTCTGCGCCGCCGTAGGCGTCTTCGCAGAGCTGCAGGTAAGGAGGAGGAGCGCCGTCGCGCTCCTCGTATCGACTATTCGTCGTCTTCGTCTTTGGCACCACCGAACGGCGATTCCTTGATGATCTTTGCTTCGAGGTTAGAGGGAACGTCTTCGTAGCCTTCGAATTCCATGGTGAATATGCCCTGACCGCTCGTCATGGATCGGAGATCGGGGGCATATCGTTGGATTTCGGCGAGTGGGCAGATGGCGTGGATGATGGTCTTTTTGTGTTCGGGATCCATGCCCAAGACGCGGCCACGACGCGACGTAATATCGCCCATGATATCGCCCACCGATGCGCTCGGGATGGTGATATCCATTTTATAGACGGGTTCGAGCAATTTCACGCCGCCTTGTTCGAGCGCGGTGCGGATAGCTTTTTTGCCTGCCATTTGGAAGGCGACTTCTTTCGAGTCGACGGGGTGATATTTACCATCGATGAGTTCGACGGCGACGTCGGTCACGGGGTAACCGGCCATTGGGCCGCTTTCCATACGGCTGACGATGCCTTTTTCGACGGCGGGAATGAATTGGCGAGGAATGGCGCCGCCGACGATTTGATCGACGAATTTGAACCCTTCGCCGCGCGGCAAAGGTTCGGCATTGATGTAGCAGACGCCGAACTGACCGGCACCGCCCGATTGTTTCTTGTGCTTACCTTCGATGCCATTGACGCGTTTTTTAATCGTTTCGCGATAGGCGACGAGCGGCAACGAAACGTTGACTTCGAGTTTGAATTTTCGTTTGAGTTTTTCGATCGCCATATCGAGGTGTTGTTGCCCCATGCCGCGCAATGTGAGTGCGCGTCCGAGTTCGTCGTAGCCCGTCGAAAGCGTCGGATCTTCGTCGATGAGTTTGTCGATGGCGACTTTGAGCTTGTCTTCTTCGCCCTTTGTCTTCGTCGTCACATTGAAATCCATCATGGGAGCGGGGTATTGGATCGTCTTGAACGTGAAATCGATGCCGCAACCCAACGTATCGTTTGTGCGCGTATCTTTGAGTTTGGCGACGCTGATGATATCGCCGAAGACGCCTTTTTCGATGGCATCGCGGTTGCTACCGCGCAAGACGTAGAGCGATCCGAGGCGTTCGCCGTCGCCCGTGCGCATATTCGTCACGGCGCCATCTTCGGGCACGTTGCCGCACATGACGCGGAAGATCGTCTGTTTGCCCGTGCGTTCGTCGAAGAACGAACGGATGACGAGCCCGGCGAACGGTTGTTTGGCGTCGCAAGCGAGTTTTTCTTCGGATCCGTTGCGAATAATCGTCATTTCGTTGCGATCGACGGGGCTCGGTGCATATTTTGCGATATTGTCGAGCAACAAATCGATGCCGACGAGGTTGACAGCTGCCGTGTAGACGACGGGGACGAGCTTGCCGCTACGGATGGCACTGGGGAGAGCTGCCAAGCACTCTTCGTGCGACAATTCCATCGTTTCGAGGTATTTTTCCATCAATTCGTCGTCGGTTTCGGCGACGGCTTCGATAATCGTCTCCCACGCGGCTTCGACGTCGGCGGCAAATTCCGCCGGAATATCGGTTTCTTTGCTCTTGCCCGTCGCGCCATCGTAGACATAAGCCTTATTGCGGATGACCGAAATGACGCCTTTGAACGTTTCGGCAGCGCCCATCGGGATTTGGAGCGGAACGGGTGTAAATTCCAATTCCTCTTTCAAATCGGCAATGCATTGTGCGGCATTGGCGCGTTCTTTATCCATTTTATTGATGACGATCATGCGAGCGAGTCCGAGTCGTTGGGCCTCGAGATAGGCGCGCGACGTCTGCACCTCGACGCTATCGGGGGCACTGACGACGACGATCGCCAAATCGGCACCGCGCATCGCCGTAAACGAGTCGTAAATAAAGTTGCCATCGCCCGGAGTGTCGATGATATTGACCTTCTTGCCGTTGTGCTCGCACCACGCAAACGCCGTGCCATTGGAACCACCGCGCTTGACTTCTTCTGGCTCAAAGTCGAACGTCGATGTCCCCGCCGTCGTGTTACCAAATCGCGTCGTGACACCGGTTTTCAACAATATCGCCTCACCTATCGTCGTCTTTCCGCTGGCGCCATGACCGACGAGTGCTACGTTGCGAATATCATTTGAATCAAAGAGGGTCTTAGCCATTCTCAATCTCCTGGTCGAGTGAATTGCCCTGCATGGGCGGTTGATGTGCGCGTAATCTAGGACGTTGCACGTCATTCGTCAAAGATTATTCGCTTCTATACACTTATTTTCGTCTGCTTATATCACACTAACAACTACATGCAACTACTATTTGCGCCTTTTTGCCTTTTTTTTTCGCCACTCGAGCACATTTTCTTGAGTCTCTATATCGATTGCATATAGAATTTTTGCCTTGTCTTTTTTGCCCGTCTTGTGCGTCTTCTGCCCGCCCAATTCCCCTCCCTCACGGCCAAAGGCGATTGTGCCGTGGCAACGCCACGGTGCAATCGCCTTTGGCGGAGGGCGTGGGGGGGACTGGTCCCCCCACACACAAAAAAAAAAAAAAAAAATATGTATTGCAACGTCATTTTATTTTCGCGTCCGTTAGCGGCTTTAACGTATCGTCTCGAAGTCGATGTGCCCGTTGGAGCTATCGTTCAAGTTCCGATTCGTCAGCAGTCGTCGACAGGGATTATCGTCAAGAAATTCGACGAGCGTCCTCAGTCGCTTGGTGCGCATGTGCGCGTCCGCGCGATTATCGAAGTCGTCGATCCGAAGCCGTTTATTACGGAGCCGTTGATGAAGACGCTCGAGTTTATGTCGACGTATTATTATGCGCCGCTTGGGTATTGTCTTCGTTTGGCGATACCGGCAGGGATGATGCGCGATGGTCAATGTCGGTATACGGCCGATATCGAGGCGATCGAGGGTTATTTGAGTTCTTTTTTAAGTCGCACGCAGCGTCCGTGGTTGAGTGTCGAAGAACGCGAAAAGTTGCGCTATGAATTCGAGGGGTATTTGCGCCCTGTTATCGATTATGTGAGGGAGAATTCGGGTGGTGCAGATGGCGCAGAATCGCGTGGTATGTCTTCGGGAAGCGGTTCGAATGTATTGGCGATGACGTCGTCGGAGTGGGTGAATAAGTTTCGCTTTTCTTCGAGTGACATGAAAAAATGGATTTCGATGGGGTTATTTCGATCGCATTGGATGCTTGAGAAGAAGCGTGCCGTTGAGACGATCGAATCGATATATTCTCCGACGCCATCGGGGCGGGAGGCTGTTGAATCTGGGGCAAAATTGGGATCGAAACAGCGAGCGATTCTCGATTATCTCGTGTCTGAGTCGGAGCCCGTTCGCCACAGTGCGATACTCGCCAAATTTGGGTCTTGCCAAGCGGTGATTTCGCGTCTCGAAGAACTCGCTTATATCGCCAAATCGGCGAAGCCGCGCGATAAGACGTCGTTCGACAACGTCGAACCGATCGTTTCGGTAGTCGAGCCGACCGATGAACAACTCGAGGCGATCGAGACGATAGCGAATCACGATAGGTTTGGTCGTTTTTTGCTCTTTGGCGTGACGGGGAGCGGGAAAACGGAAGTCTATTTAAAGGTCATGGAGCGCGTCATAGGGCGTGGCAAGGGATGTATTTTTGTCTTGCCCGAGATCGCCTTGACGCCGCAGTTTTGCGCAGTATTTAAGGGTCGTTTTGGCGATTCCGTTGCCGTTCTCCACAGTGGTCTTGGTGAAACGGAGCGATTTAACACGTGGACTCGCATTCGCGATGGGCGCGTATCGATAGCGATAGGCCCGCGTAGTGCCCTATTTGCGCCGGTTCAAAACCTCGGTCTCATCGTCATCGACGAAGAGCACGATGGTTCGTTTAAGCAAGGCGAATTGCCGTATTACCACGCGCGCGATATGGCATTGTGTTTGGGTAAAGAGGCGAAATGCCCAGTCGTTTTGGGATCGGCGACGCCATCGTTTGAAAGCTATTGGCGCGTTTTGCAAAATCGGTCGACGATGATCAAATTGACGCGTCGTCCGCTCGCTCGTCCGATGCCGACGATAGAAATCGTCGACATGCGCAATCGCTTGCCAAAAGGCAATAGTTTTGGTACACAAAATTCAAATCGATGGGGCGATAGGCGAAGTTCGAGCAGCTATCGTGCAATAGATGCGAATGATGAAAGCCAAATAAATCGCGATGCCGAATTTGATGCAACAGAAGATGTCGAATTTGAATCGCTACGTGCGCGCATTTTGTCGCCCGAGCTCGAATCTGCGCTCCGCGATACGCTATTGCGTGGCGAACAGGCGATAGTATTTCTCAATCGCCGAGGGTATTCGACGTTTATCCAGTGCGATTATTGTGGCAATTCGTTTTCGTGTCCCAATTGCGACGTCGCCCTGACGTATTACAAGCATTCCAACGAAGTACGTTGTCATTATTGCGATTACCAAGCGCCGGCGCCGACGGAGTGTTGGTCTTGTGGTCGCGGAGATTTGTCGTATACGGGATTTGGGACTGAACGCGTGACGGCGTTGTTGAGCAAGGTGTTCCCCGAAGCTCGAATCGATCGCCTCGATCGCGATCGCTGTTCGACGAAAACGTTGCAATCGGTTCTCGGATCATTCCGCGAAGGCAAAACCGATATCCTCGTCGGCACACAGATGATTGCCAAAGGTCACGATATTCCCAATGTGACGCTCGTTGGCGTCATTTGTGCCGATACTGGGCTCAACATGCCCGATTTTCGAGCCGCCGAACGCACCTATCAGCTACTCACTCAAGTGAGCGGTCGAGCTGGGCGCGGCAATCGCCCGGGGCGCGTCATCATACAGACGCTGCGGCCCGATCACCCGGCAATCGCCGGTCAAGTCGATCGAGATTTCGAAGCATTTATTCGCAATGAGCTCCAAATACGCCGTTCGCTTCAAAGGCCGCCCTATACTTATCTCATCTTGATCACGTTCAGAAGTGCGCAGTTTTTCGAGCTCGAACGATTCGTTTCGTCTTATGCCCAAATCGTCGAAGCCAACAATCCGCACGACGGTGGTGCGCAGAGATTGGGCCCTGCACTCGCTCCTATGTCGATGGTCAACGGCGAATTGCGCTATCAAATCTTTCTCCAACACGTCAATCGCGGTGTTTTGCATAAATGGATGGGGAAGGTCGTTCGGCAATCCGAAGAAATGTGTAAAAAAGCCGAGAGCTTTATCCACATTTCGATCGATGTCGATCCGTACGATATGCTTTAGTTTTGGGGTTTAGCGTAGCGCATCCCCCAAGCGATGGCATGCCCGAGCCCCATCTCTCGACAATTGAGCTGTGATTGATGGATGGTGTAATATTTTGATTGCGGATTGAAAAAAAAAGCCAAATGGCGCAAAACAAGCTCTGTACACTTTGCGGAGGGCAATCGATGACAAATATAGACGACAATCAGAGACATGGCATGGCTGTTGGCGATGACGTCGATAGCGGCGATGTGCAAGCTATCGTTGCACAAGATTTGGCAGCTATCGTAGGCTATGGGCAACTCAAAATTCGCATCTATTTAGAAGCGGCCGATCGATCGATTGGCGACGATAAGACGGCGATATCGTTTGGCATATCGGCGACCGAGGCCGCCAAGGCATTGCGCAATGCCGACACGCTTCTTTTCGATGCAACGACGCATTATCCCGATGGATTGAAGAGTTTAATTCGTAGGATTGTCGAACATCCTGCAGAAAATTGCATTGGGCTTTCTGATCTCTACACGCGATTCATGTTGTCGCTCGAAGATGCCGAGATACTCGCTTTGCTCGTCGGGCTTGCGATCAACCCTGCATTGCTCGAATTATGCGGTTTTGCGGTGAGCGATCATGCGATGATTTCGCCCGATGTGAGTGTGATATGTCGCATTTTGGCAAACAACGATCAGAATGAATACGATAGATATCGGAGTCGCTTCGAATATAATGCGCCATTGCGCCAAAATTGCCTCATTTCTGTCGAAAAGCGGATCAATCCCCACGATGGTTTTGAGCGCAATTTATCGAAACGCCGCGTCATCGTCGCCGATCGCGTCATCGAGTTTCTCAAGAATCCGATGGCTCAAGACGTTCCCGTCGACGAGGCGCTTTCTTCGTATGCTTATCGATCGTGCAATCGCGTCGAAATGGGGAGTCTTCACCTGCCCCAATATTGCCAATCGTCGATATTGCAAATCATCAGAACTCGGACATTCCCAGCGTTGTTGACGGGGCCAGTCGGCGCGGGCAAAGAACGCACCGCAAATGCCGTTGCTACGCTATTGGGCAATAATCTGCTCAGTGCCGACTTGCCCAGCTTGCTCACGCTCGATGCCGACGACCTCCAGACGCATTTGGCAGATCTCTTCAGAGAAGCGCGTCTTGGAAACGATTTCGTTTATTTCCGTTGCGAGCGTTTGCCCGAATTTATCACGGGTTCACAGCAAATCGTTTTGGAATCGTTCTTTAGCCGCGAGCGATTTTTAGTCGGCGTCGAAGAAGTCAAACTTTGGCTCATCCAATTGACGACCGGATGGCCGCAAATCGCCATTCCGCTTCCCGATCACGAGCATAGAACGGAAATCTGGACGCAAGCCTATATCGATGAAAAGCGGCGTCCGAATGAAGAGGCGATCGAGACGATTGCGCGCCGCTACGAGATGTCGGAGCCACAAATTCGCCAAGCAGCCGCCGAGGCTCGGCGCATTAGCGTCGCGGCGCGCCGAAAACGCATCGATCTCAACGATCTCGATAAGGCATGCCGAACGTATTTTGCCCACAAATTGAGCGATTTAGCCGATCTCGTTCCGCCGTCGACGTTCAAGCCCGAGCAACTCATCTTGCCCGATGCCGAACGCGTCAAATTCGACGAAGTCTTGCTCTATGCCAATGCCCAAGACACGATTTATACCGATTGGGGATTTGGTGCACGATTCCCATACGGGCGAGGGCTTAGCGTCTTATTCTATGGCCCGCCTGGGACTGGTAAGACGATGGCCGCGAGCATTATTGCCAATTATTTGGGTTTAGATTTGTTCCGAGTCGATTTGTCGCGGATTATGAATCGCTATGTCGGCGAGACGGAAAAGAATTTGGCTCGAGTTTTTGATGAAGCCGAACGCGGTCACGTGATGTTGCTCTTCGACGAAGCCGACTCGCTGTTTGCCAAGCGTACTTCGGTTAAATCGACGAACGACCGCTATGCCAATCTCGAAGTCGCCTATCTTTTGCAACGCATGGAAAATTTCGAAGGCGTTACAGTTTTGACGACAAATATCGAAGCCAATCTCGACGATGCCTTCAAACGTCGAATTCGATACAGAATCTATTTCCCGATGCCCGATGCCAAGACGCGCGGCAAGTTGTTCGAATCGCTTTTGCCAAAGGCGGCTCCCGTTCGTCCCAATATTCCGTTCGATCTCTTGGGCGAGCACTTCGAAATCAGCGGTGGTCACATCAAACAAGCCGTGCTCAAAGCGGCATTCTATGCCAAACGCGACAATACCGATATAGGGCTCGCTCAACTCACCGAAGCGACGATTTCGGAGTGCCGTGAATTGGGCATGCTGATGAACGACAATTTACCGCGCCCATTGACGAATGCTTTGCGCGTCGAACGCGGCGAGAAACCGCTCACCGAAGAAGAATATCGACATCAATATCAACCGCTCATTTCGCAAGATCTCCCGCACATGGATTTGCCCGAAGGTGTACCGATTAATGGGGAGCATGCTCGCCATTTTGATTTGCGGTGATATGTGCTCGCGCCCTGAAAGGGCGCTAGAACACAGCCCGGGGTAAGCGTAGCGCAACCCCGGGAAGGCGGCGTATTGCCCAACGGGCAATAGCCGCCAAGAGCCCGTATTGAGCGTTAGCGAAATAGGGCGTCCAAGAGCCCGTATTGAGCGTTAGCGAAGCCCGGGGTAAGCGTAGCGCAACCCCGGGAAGGTGGCGTATTGCCCAACGGGCAATAGCCGCCAAGAGCCCGTATCGGCAAAGCCGATAGGGCGCCCAAGAGCCCGTATTGAGCGTTAGCGAAATAGGGCGTCCAAGAGCCCGTATTGAGCGCTAGCGAAATAGGGCGTCCAAGAGCCCGTATTGAGCGTTAGCGAAATAGGGCGATAGTTGCCCGTATTGCCCGGCGGGCAATAGGGCAACGGCGCGGGCGTATTTCGGACGAAGGGTCCGAAATAGCCGCGCGGTAGAGTATGGTTTTATTTGCAGACGGGTTTGGCAAATGTGGCGATGTTGAATGCGTCGTCGGTGTCGAAGCGGTTGGCGTGGACGACGGTTTCGTAGCTCGACCATGGACGTTTGTCGCTCGCTTTGATTTTGCCGTGGGTTTTCTTGGCTTTGTAGTCTTTGACGAGGCCTTTGAAATCGATGTAATCGATGTAGTTGCCGCCGCAAGTGAGCTGAACGTAGGCGATGTCGTTCATGCGTTTGACGACGAAATCGCCGTTGAACGTGGTTGGAGAAGATTCGAGGACGAGGCTTGCGTCGCATTTGTTGGCGAAGACCGTATCTTGGAAGTATTTATAGGTGGCTTCATCGCTTGGGATAGAGCAGATGACGAGGGGTTCGCACGGATTGAGGATGAGTTTGCCTTTGTCGTTGCCCGAGTCGGGGACGCGGGATTGACCCATGGAGAGGAGGTCGAAGCGGGCTAATCTGTAGCCCGATTCTGTGGCGCTCGTATACTTGTTGTAGATGAACTTGGCGTTTGCATCGAGGAACGAAAGCGTGCAGCCCGAGGCGTCGAAAGAGCTGTTGCCGTAGAGATTGATAGTCATGGCGAATGCTTCGGCGTTCGAATCGGGTTTCGAGACGAAGGCGTATTCGTCGAAGACGAGGTGTGCGTTGGGGACGCATGCGGCGTGGTCGAGTTTGCATTGGGAATTGCACGATTTGCGCGTTTCGTCGTAAGTCGTGGTTTCGTTGCATTTCGAGGCGATGTCGGCGGTGAAGAGGTTGCCATCGCAGACTTCGCCCGTGTCGCTACCCGAGACGACGGCGTCGATTTTTCCATTGCCGCAGGCGACTTCGCAAGCTCGTGTGGCGTCGATGCCCGAGCACGCCGAGTTGCAAACCCAGACGGGGTTGTCTTTGAGTACCATGCCCGTGGGGCAAACGCGAGCGGCTTCTGGGATGTCGTCGCCATCGCAGATTTCGGCGTTCATGCCCGAGACGACGGCGTCGATTTTTCCGTTGCCACAGGCGACTTCGCAAGCCTTCGATGTATCGACGTAGGCGCATGTATCGCCGCAAATCCATTGTGGATTATCGACGACGGTTTGACCTTCGGGGCAGACGCGAGCGTCTTGGGGGATGTTCGTGCCGTCGCAGACTTCGCCGGCGTCGACTTTTTGGCCGTTGCAGTTTGGGAGTGGATCGCCGCACGCCGTCCCTGTAGATGTGATATTGCACGATCCACACGAAACTTTATTGGGGTTGAGGATGATTTGACCTTCTTTATCGCAGATGAGCGATTCGGGGAGGAAATTATCGCCGTCGCAAACTTCGCCATCTTCGATGACGCCATCGCCGCAGTTGTTTTCGGCGTAGGTGACGGTGAGCGTTTCGCGTTCGTGGCTATGGTAAGTTTCGTAATCTAAGACGACGCCGTTGGGGCCGCAATAAGTACACGTTTCGCCGTTATCGAAGCTGACGCAAGCATCGACGGTATAAGTCCCTTGCTCGTCGCGCCAGAATCCTTCGTAGGTTTCGAAGTTTCGGAGCGAGCCAATGTAGCGATCGTAGCCGTCTGGGTTCTTCCATTCCATGTCGGGAGCTGGCTTGACATAGTGATTGACGAAGCGATTGACTTTGCCGTTTTTGTCGATCGACCCCGAATAGAATTCTATCGACATGCCTCCGTATGGATCGGTTTTTTCGGTTTTGTCGGTGATGCCAGGGATTTTGAACTCGAGCGCCATGTCGACGGTTTGTTTTCGCGACGTAATCGTCGTGGGCGATATCGAGAATTTGCAAGAAATCTTTTCGTTGAGGGTTTCGGCTGGGCAATGGATGCCCAAGTTGTAGCGCGGTTTATCGACTTCGTATGCGGTTACCGACCAACCTTCGCCCATGAGGGCATTTTTTGGTTCCGAGTGTGGGTGCGCTTTACACAAGCGTATGAAATCGGTTGCGCCTTTATCGGCCCCTTGTATAAACGAGTTGATGTTGACAAAATCGACGTATTTTTCGGTCTTTTTACCGTCGTCGCCCGTTTCGTCGCACACGATGCCCATGAGCGTTTTGTTGGCGATATTGGCGGTGATTTCGTTATTGGGGACGATGTAATTGCAAGTATTGCCCCATTGGTCGGTGTCGTCTTGCGCGGAGCAGACGACGTAGACTTGTTTGCCATCGATTTTGGGCAGATTGAGCGATGTGAATGGAAACTTCTTTTCGATCTTCGATTCGCTAAAGAGGGCTAGGCTACAGCTCGATAAATCGATGCTTTCTTTGCCACGATTGGCAACTTCGATGGCAATTCCCTTGAGTTCGCGGTCGTCGATATAGGGCACGAGTTCGGAGAAGAGAACGCCTTCGTAGGGGACTTCGGTGCAAGCCATCGAGGTGTCGAGTTTGCATGTATTGGAGCACAAGAGGCGAGCTTCGTTGAGTTCTTTGCCCGTCCCACAATCGATTGCTTTAACGGCTTCGTCGTCGAATAATTCGCCGTCGCAAGCTTCGCCGTCGTCGAGTCTTGCGTTGCCGCACACGGCGGGCAAACCGAATGTGCATGCCTTCGAGACGTCGACGATTTGGCACGTCGACGAGCATTGAAATAGGGGATTGGGCGACATGATCATGTTTTCGGGGCAAACGCGAGCGGCGGCTGGGATGTCGTCGCCATCGCATAGTTCGCCGTCTTCGACGATTCCATTGCCACAAGTGCCGTTGCTCGATGTTTTTGGGCAGACGCCATCGTCGATGAGCCTGCAATTTTTGCACGATAGCTTTGAATAATCGGGGTTATCGCAGCCCGCGACGATGGGCGGAATCGATCCATCGCACGTTTCGTTGCCCTCGACGATGCCATTGCCGCAGACGGCAGTATTGGCTGGGGCACAAGCCATCGATAAATCGAGTGTACAGCTCGGCGTACATCGCACGAGGACGTTATTGGCAACATCGCCATTGGGGCAAAATGCCTTCAGACCAGGTGTAAAAAGCGTTCCGTCGCATATTTCATTGGGGCCGAGTATGCCGTCACCGCATTTGTTGCCGTGATCGTCGTTGGAATCGCTACAACCATACGCCGCCAGTACTGCGACGAGCATGGGGATTAGACTTCGTTTCATATCGATACCTCTCATGCCCCTTTGCATCGGGGCATACCACATACAATTCGGAAATTTTGCACCTTGTAGCGCAAAATTATCCATAAAAATTAACCTATATTTTATACAGACGACGAACTCAATTCAAATGATTGTCGTTATCTTGAATTTTAAGCGATGGTCTTTTCCCTGACCTCACATTTTAGCGCTTTGACCTCACCCCCAGCCTGTCGGCTACCCCCTCTCCATAAATGGAGATGGGGAATAGACATCTGCCTACGGCAGATGTGAGAAATTTGGAGATGGGGAATAGA
>SFMP01000176.1 GCA_004554395.1 Myxococcales bacterium
AAGTTGCCCGCAAGATTGCGCGACGTCGTCGACTTGCGGCAATGGCACTTGCGATGCGGGCGAAACGTCGGCAAGTTGCCCGCAAGATTGCGCGACGTCGTCGACTTGCGGCAATGGCACTTGCGATGCGGGCGAAACGTCGGCAAGTTGCCCGCAAGATTGCTCCGTCGAGATTGGATCGTGTGGCGATGGCAAGTGCGATGCCGATGAATCGGTCGACTCGTGCCCTGCGGATTGCATTTGCGGAAACGGTACTTGCGATGAGGGCGAATCGCACGAATTGTGCCCGAAAGATTGTGCCAAACCCGTGCGATGTGGCGATGGATCGTGCGATAGCGGAGAGACTCGGCTCAATTGCCCGAAAGATTGTCCACCCGTCTGTGGCGATGGTATGTGTGAAGGCGGTGAATATCCCGATACTTGCCCAGAAGATTGCCAATCGACGATCGGGGAGCCCGCGCCAGCCGATCCGATTTGTGGCGATGGCGTTTGCGAGGAATCCGAAAAGGGAAACTGCGACGCCGACTGCAATCCGAATCCAAAACTTGAAACACTCTCGCTCGATGAATTTAATAAGCTCGATGAGAATCCTGTTCGATTTTTATTCGATTACGACAAGGCGATGGATCCGAAAAGCGAAAACGCCATCGACGATTTTTTTGCCTTTCCATACCCGAGTGAGGTGCGAACCGATGCGCATGGGCGTCCGAGTCTCGAAGGTTATCCGATCCCACCCATGCCACTACTCGACTTAGTCGCGAACGTGATGCCGTCGATCAAAACGCTCATCCCATCGCTCATCATGCGGATTCAAACAGAGCGCGCTGGGTTCTCCGCCATTGGCGGCGTCTATTTTCGGACGTCTCAGCCGATCGATGGAGCGTCGATTGCGAAGAATTACGACGTCAAAAATCCCGGCAAAACGGCGCAAGCCGATTCGTGTTTTCAACTGATCAACGTCGAAGAAAATTCGACGCATTATGGCGAACGCGTACCAGTCTACGTCACAAATCACTTACTTTCGAATTCGCTTTGGGCGGAGAATACGTTAGTCCTTCGCCCCATTCCGGGCGTTGGTCCGAATCCAGGCGATCGACACGTCGCCGTCGTCACCAATTGCCTCACTTCGTATAGCCGATATATCAATCAATCGAATAAACTTCGGTATATTTTGGCTAAAGCAGCCCCCAAAGAGATCAACGACAAGACATCGTATTACGTCGATCAGCTCGAAGCACTCGAAAAAGCGGGCAAACTCGGGTTTAAGATGAACCAAATCCGCGCGTTTGCGGGCTACGATACGATGCATCCGGCCGAAGAGATGGATCAAATGGCCCAGGCGCTCAAGGGCAAGGGGCGCGTTGTCGCCGACGAAAACGGCGTTGCGATAGGCGATGGCAAGGGCAATGGCTGGACGGCGTATGGCGATTTTAACGTATTTCGCGGTCAGTTTGTGACGTGTAATTTTATCGAAGGTGATTATTCGAAGTCGGTACCCAATTATACGGGCAATGGGGCCGGCGAAATTCGATTCGACGACGCTGGGAAACTCGTCTCGACGTGTAAAGAAGAAAAGGTCTTCTTCGAAGTCACGGTTCCGAGCACACCTATGCCCGAAAAAGGCTATCCCATCGCGGTCTATGGGCACGGGACTGGGGGCGATGCCACGACGCATTCGCGCTATGTCGGGAGCGAAGGCATTGTGCTCATTCGCAATGGTGGTGTCCCGATGGCGATGATCGGTTTCGATGCATGTTTGCAAGGGAACCGAACGTCGGGCGAAGGTAGCGAAACCGAACTGATGATGATGATGATTCAGAATCCGGTCGTCGTGCGCGAAAGCGTGCGACAAACGGTCAACGATATGCTCGTGCTCTACGATATCATCGGCAACAACAAGCTCATCTTGCCGCCTCCGCCAAAGTCGACACAAAACGTCATCTTCGATCCGAGTTATGGGCTCTTCATGGGGCATAGCCAAGGGTCTCAAGAAGCGGGGCTGTTGCTAGGACTTACCGACAGCGTCAAAAATGCCTTTTTATCGGCTGGCGGTGGCGGCGTATTGCTGAGCTTTGTCGATTTGCACCCCGACCTCGCCGATGTCCAAGTCATTGGCAAAGCACTCAACGGCAAATCGCTCGCCGATCTACTCGCTTATCTATTCGAACTCGACAATGGTGCGATTTCATACGATACGTTTATCACGAATCACATCGTTCAACCGCTCATGGATCCCGTCGATCCGCTCAATTTCACGCCGCGATTTATCCGCGAGCCGATTGCCGGCATGAACTCCAAAAATATCGCGCAAACGATGGGTTTGGGCGATTTGAGTACGCCACAGGCGGCGCAATTTGCGATGATTACGTCGACGGGATTGCCGTTTGTCGGAGAAGTCTTCGAAACGTCGATGCCTTCGGTCATCGCCGGACTCGATAAGAGCGCTGGCAAATCGGTGTCGAATAACGTGACGACGCCAAGCGGTAAGGCAACGGGCGGCGCCATCCAATTCAATTATACGGGCACAAAAAACCCGCACTTCGTCATCTACTATATGGAGGCTGGCAAGAAATCCTATATCGATTTCTTCAAAAGCGTACTCGCCGGAACTCCCACGGTCTCGGTTTCGGGGAAACAAAAGGGCAGTTCGTAGCGCAATGGGCGGGTTCGTTAAAAAAACTAGCCCGCACATCGGGCGGGAATGCTAAAAAACTAGCCCGCGTAGCGGGCGGGCTAGCTAAAAAAACGCCAGCTCGCGCAGCGAGCGGGAATGCTAAAAAAACTAGCCCGCACAGCGGGCTGGAACGCTAAAAAAACTAGCCCGCACAGCGTGCGGGAATGCTAAATACGGCTTTGGAGATTGGCGGTATCGAATCCGCCGGGTAGGAGTTCTCGCATCGTATAGGTCTTTGCATCGCCTTTTTCGTTGAGGCAAATGACTTCGAGATCGGGGGAAAACTCGTACATGAATTGACGGCACATACCACAGGGCGAGCTGTAGTCTTTGGTGCGCGTTGCAATGACGATGCGTTTAAAAGAGCGGTGCCCGGCCGAAATGGCGTTGCCGAAGGCAGTTCGTTCGGCGCATGTACCGACGGGATATGAGGCATTTTCGATGTTGACGCCTGTAAAGACCGATCCATCTTCGCATTCGAGCGCCGCTCCGACGGGGAAATGCGAATAGGGGCAATAGGCTTTGTCGAGCATCGACATGGCTAATCGTTTGAGTTCATCGAGCGTCATGATTCATCCATCCTGATTCTTTTGGCCACAATTTCGTGCAAAAAAGCGACGAAATCGCGCCAAGTTTGGAAATGACGGGTGACGCATTATCTGCGGCGTCACGTGCCCGCTACCAGCTTGACTTTTATGGGTAGAGGGGGCGGATTTATGGGATTTTTTACTTGATTTGTCAAACGTTTTTTTGGTAAAGAATCGAATAATGATGTTATAACGTCGCGCGACAACGATATTTCCATGGGCAATCGCTCGATTGGATATGCGCTTTGCGCGGTTTGTGATAGTAGTTTTGTTCGATATCGCGCCTAGGTGCGATATGGCATGATATGCATCGGCATGATTATTTGGAGGAAGATTATGAGCCGAAGTGAACTCGTCAAAAAGGGCAAGCGATGGAAAGCTGCGACAATCGTGAGCGGTATTGCGACGATCGCATCTATTTTCACCTTTAATTGGGTGCTCGTCGTATTTCTGTGCATCTTGACTGGGGTTTTCTTGTTCCAAACGATGAAATCCTATGCTTCGTCGGGAATGCGATTCTAACCCACGAATGCAATTGTAGTACAATTCTAGCCGACGGCAGATCTAGCCTGCGATTGCGATTTTAGCCCCATCGTAGAGTGGTCACGATACGCGACAGATGGGGAGACCGAGAGGTCGCCAGTGCCTCGGAAGGCACTGGAATAAGGGGGATTACAACATGCACTGGAATCCACCAGGACCTTGCTTGCACGTCGAATTGGGTTTCTGGTCTGGACAATAAAATTCGAGAAGCCCGACGTCTTTATCGCAAATGATGAGGGATTTGCCATCGTCGGAGCATTTCCCCTGTTCAACGGCAATACCATTGCAGTCTGTATAGCATTGGGCGAGTCCATCAACGTCTACAGCACACCCGCGGGAGTGAGTGCACGTTATACGCTCAGTCTTGCCATCGGTCGAGCAGTAGTAATTGACGTTGCCAACGCATTTGCCTTTTCGTCCCTCATTTGTATTGCAATTGAGTGTAACGTCCGAATCGGTCGAAGACTCGTTGCGTACGCATTGGGCTTTTCCGTCGACGACGGCGCATTTCTGACCATTGTTGCAAGGCTTTTCGATGAGTCCGAGTTTGGAATCGCAGAAATTCACGACTCTGTCGCCGCTTGCGCAAACGCCTTTGTCGTCAACGGCACCGCACGGTTTGCGGCATTGCGCCATCGATTTCGCGCCGTCTTGAACGGTGATGCACCCCTCGGTGCATTCTTCGGTCTTAATCGTGCCGGCGTTACAATACTTGAGCGTATCGCCTTCGCAGACACCCAACGCCGATATGTTGCCGCATTTGCTACTCGTTGCCAGGCAACGATTATTGCCGTTGGCGTCTTCGCCGCATACTTCGCCACGCCCGCAACTCGAACGAATCATGCCATATTGATTGTTGCAGTAGGCGTAACCATTGCCATCGCATTTGCCTACATCGCCCAATTTTTCGAACTCGGGCGTGCATTTTTCAAAACACTGATGAAACACGCCGTCGAGCGTCATGCATTTGGGGTGGCAATCGACGCGTTGGATGAGCCCACTCTTGCAATAGACGAGCGTTTTATCGTTGTTTTCGCATTTGCCATCGGCAGTGATTTCGCCACAAAGCTCATCGACTTGAACGCATTGTGCCACGTCATCTTGTCGTTGGCATTCTTGACCCGTGCCGCAAAGATCTTCTTTGAGCTGACCGTCGACGCATTTGACGACGTTGCCATTTCGACACGTGCCTTTGTCATCGATTGATCCACAGCCCTTGGTGTTGGGCATCGAACACACAGCTTCGCCATTGCGCATTTCGCACCCGTCGGAGCATGGCGTTATTCTAATATGACCATTGATGCATTTGACGCTCGTATTGCCATCGCAAAGACCACCGATGCCGCCGACACGATTTTCCGTACACGCGGCACCTTCTTTATAGGAATCGTTGTCTTTGTCGTCGGAGCACGCCATGGTGATGCATGCTAGTGAGCAAAATATACATAAAATGAGTTTCTTCGACATTTTATATCTCCTTATGTGTATTTAAGCGCATTGAATTCGATGCAACGACGATTCGAGTGCGAGCCAAAGTCGTTGCAAAAAAGGCTACACGATTTTGCACAGCGCCATTCATTTGCACTTGCGTCTCCAGTGCTCGTCTCGAGTGGCGAATTATTCGCGCATTTTCCCGAGCAAAGATTGCAACTCATCGACGGGCATCAAAATCGAGCCTTCGGCATCGTCTTGTGGCGCGGGCATCGTCGGTTGTCGCGATAGCAATGCTTCGAGTGTCACGTTGAGAACGCGGCATATCCGCTGAATCTCGGACGACGACAACATGCGCACGCCAGCTTCGATCCCTTCGCATTCCTCGACGGTTAAGCCGACATGCGAAGCAAAATCTCCGATGCTCATCCCGTTGTATTCGCGATAAACTTTGACGTTTTGACCTATGCTCATGAGAAACCTCATCTGAAAGAGATGCACCGTCGAATGGGCACCTGTCGATTCCAAACACCATGCAAGATGTAATCCACTTTCTCGGATGGCTCAAATTCTCGATCTCGATCGCATTCAAAGCGCGATAGAAATCGAGCATCGAAAGCGATCGAAGCGCCGCAAAGCCAATCCGAGTTTGTGGTTTGCGCCGCGTGTGCGGCGCCCTGCCCTTATGAGGAGCGCCGCGTGTGCGGCGCCCTGCCCTTATGATGAGCGCCGCGTGTGCGGCGCCCTGCCCTTATGATGAGCGCCGCGTGTGCGGCGCCCTGCCTACGAATCTTCGTGCGACGATTTTATCGTAGCATTTTCGCGGCGAATGAGGAAATCCGCAATGGCATCGAACGATGCTTGAATGGCAGCTTTCTTTGGATTGAGCATGTAGGGGGTTCCTGCGTCGTTGTCGTTTTGCAACGCAATGTCGAGCGGAATCGAGGTGATGAGTTCTAGCCCGAGTTTTTGGCACATTTCTTTTGTGCGATTGCCAAAGATGCGAATCGATTTCGTCGTATCGAGTATTTTTCGAATCCGGTCGATCGTCTTTTTCGTCGCATCGTCGTCGGCGGCGACGGGAACTTGGTCGAGCAATTTGAGCACGCCTTCGCGTCCGTCCCAATCATACGTCGCCATATTTTCGACGACGCCCGCGATGGGCACACCGTATGGCGAGAATACGCCGATTCCGCGTTTGACATCGGCCAAAGCGAGTTGCGAAGGCGTCGTGACGATGACGGCAGAATCGATTTCGACAGTTTGCAAAATCGACAAATACGTATCGCCCGTGCCCGGCGGCATGTCGATGACGAGTGCATCGTGCCCCGACCAATCGACTTCCCAAAGCAACTGATTGATGACGCCCGACACCATGGGGCCGCGCCACATCAAAGGCTGGTCGTTTTCGATCATAAAACCGATGCTCAAAACCGACAAACCGTGAATCTGCGGCGGCATGATGAGGTTTCCGACGACGATTGGCGGCAAATCGCTGCCGACGAGTGCCGGAATACTCGGTCCATAGAGGTCGAGATCGAGCAACGCCACGCGTTTGCCTGCCTTTTGCAGAGCCAACGCCGTGTTGAGCGCGACCGTGCTCTTGCCTACGCCGCCTTTTGCCGAGCAAACGAGGTAGACATGGCCGACGCCGGGGATGCGCTTTTTCGGCTCCAATGCTTTATTTGCGCCATGCGCCCCGTGTCCACACGCCGCTTGCGGCTCGTCTTCGCCGTCGATGGCCAGTGTCAATATGCGCGCCTCGACTTCGGGGAACTGTGCCACAATCGCCGAACGCATGTCGTCTTCGATGGCAAACCGGGCCTCCGCGGGATTCGCCTTTTCGACGGCAATCGTCACTTTCGCGACCGTCTTGCCATCGACTTCGTCGATCTCGACGCTGCGCACTTCTCGATCGCCGTGCAACGGCTTGTCTTCGTCGAACAAAATCGCATTTGCTATGTGTAAAATCGTGTCTTGCATCGTCTCCCCCTAGGCATTTTCGTCGTCAAACGTCACATCGCGCACGCTGCGCACATCGTCGGGGAAGAGCTCGACGAGCTTCGCCTCGACGCCATTCTGAATCGTGAGGTTTGCATGTGGGCACCCCTCACACGCTCCCGTCAGCCGCACCGACACGACGCGGTTAAAGTAATCGACGAATTCCAAATCGCCTCCATCGGCCTGTAGCATCGGGCGCAACGCATCCAATGCCTCGAGTATTGCCATTCGCATATTTCCTCGCTGTTTTGCAAAAATTCACTAAAATCAATGCGTAAGCACAATTCGCCGGTGCTCGCGCACCCGTGTTCTAGCACAAACCCCGCCCCACGTGTAGGAATGTTTTTGGGCGCCCTATTGCCCGTTGGGCAATACGGGCTTAGTGGCGCCCTATTGCCCGTTGGGCAATACGGGCTTTTGTCATGATGTTTCAACAGAAAAAGTAAATGCGGTAGCCCCGGCACAACGAAACACCAGTCGGTAAAATAACGCATGACTTCTCTTGTACTGATGCTAGCGCGATGTATGACAAGGTCATTGCAAACAGGTTCTATGAGGTAAAGCAAGGTACGTTCCCGCCGCCCGCGGCGCGACGCTGACGCAGTAGGTGCGCAAATTGGCAAAAAGGAGCCCGTATTGAGCGCAAGCGAAATAGGGCGACCCAGAGCCCGTATTGAGCGAAAGCGAAATAGGGCGACCCAGAGCCCGTATTGAGCGCAAGCGAAATAGGGCGACCCAGAGCCCGTATTGAGCGCAAGCGAAATAGGGCG
>SFMP01000177.1 GCA_004554395.1 Myxococcales bacterium
GAGGCATCAGGGCAGTAATTATCTATCCCAATATCATTTTCCCACGCGCTTCGCGCGTTGTGCCCAATATGCCCAATTGTACCGAGGCATCAGGGCAGTAATTATCTATCCTAGGGCTACCGCATTTAAAAAATCTCTCCAAATGAACCCCGTAGGGGGGAGGGCGAGTAGCCCCCAGTTGACGCCGTAGGCGGCTACTGGGGGAAAGTAAATGCGGTAGCCCTGCTATCTATCCCAGTTGCATCGAGCTCAAGTCGACACGCCATTCGCCCGATCTCCGATATCGGAGACGTCGGGAATGTGCGGGATTCTTGACATAAGACGCATTATAAGACATAAACACCGATCAGGTGTGATCGGATTTTTTTCTCGAATTGCGCCCTAAGCATTTGTTTTGACGATATAAATGCTCCGTAATTGACACATCCTTAGACTGGGAGACATCGACATGAATAAACGCGTTTGGATAATATCTGCGCTTACCCTTCTGCTTTTGCCGGCTACTGCTTGGGCTCAACGCCCCGAAGTCGACTGCAATACGTTGCCCGAAGCCGATATGCAACGCTTTTACGAATTGTCGGGAGAAATGTCCCAAGCCGTCGATGATCAGAATTTCGAAGAAGCTCTCTCCGTCGCTAAACAAGCTATGGCAATGTGCACTTCCGATACCTACACCGAGTACACGCTTGCTCGCCTCTACGACCTCACGAACGATTGCCCCGATGCTTTCTATCACTACGAAGTACTCGCCAATCGCCCCGATTCGGTCAAAAAAGAAAATGCCGATATCTATAAAGAACTCAATAAACACCTCAAAAATATCCGCAAAAAATGTGGCGATGCCGTGACCGTCGAAGTCACTTGCCCAACCCCCGAAACGAGACTCCAAATCGCAAGCAATAACGTCGATACGGTTTGCCCATACTACGGCAAACTCATGCCCGGTTCCTACACCGTCATGTTGTCGAAACCCGATTACGTCACTGTTAAAGAAACGATTAACGTCGACCCCAACAGCAGCGGCAATTTCACCATGCCCGAGCTCTACGAAGTTTCGAAACAAGGCACGATTCGCGTTCGTTGCCCGCGCGGCGCTTCGAAATTCGTACTCACCGACTCGAAAGGCAACGTCGAAGAATACGTCTGCCCATGGGAAGGCAAAGTCAAAGCCGATACCTATCGCATCTATCTCGGTGGCACCGATCCCAAAGCGGCCGCCGTCGTCACCGTCTCGGCAAACGAAAATATCGAGCACATCATCCCCGCTCAATCGTCTTCGTGCAGCGCCATGCCGCAATCCCAATCGTCCTCTTTTGCCGCCCTATTCGCCTTCTTCGGAATCGCTGGGTTAGCTTGGGCATATCGCCGCAAAACCGCTCATTCGACGAATTCGTAATCTTATGATCGATTTGTATGCGCTCACACCGCGATCCCTCGTCGAGGGATTGCGGAGGCGACTCAAAAAAAGCCTCGGTCAAAATTTCCTCATCGACGAAAACATTACGCGAACTATCGCAACACAAGTCGATCGATTGCATCCAGGGCATATTCTCGAAATCGGGCCAGGCGCCGGAGCCCTTACACTCGCTCTTTCATCGCTTCAAAGACCGATAACCGTCATCGAAAAAGACGACGATTGTGCTCGCTATGTCGAACGCATTTTTTCCGAAAACGTCGCCAATTTCAATGTGATACATGGCGATGCGCTCAATGCACCACTCCCCGATTTCTGCTCACAATCCGATGCACGAACCGTGCTCGCATCTAACCTCCCCTATAACGTCGCTTCGCAAATCTACTTCCGATTCATCGACGAAGATTTGCCCCTAGCCGGCATGGTCCTCATGTTCCAACGCGAAGTTGCTCTGCGATTCATCGCAAAACCCGCAACTTCTGCATACGGTTTGCTCTCAGTCCTCGGGCAATATTACCACGATATCGACGTCGTCACCGATGTCGATCCACACGCCTTTGTCCCCGCTCCAAAAGTCACGAGCACCGTTCTCGCTTTTGTTCCACGAAAACGCGAACTCGATAAAGACGACGAACCCGCTTTCCGAGCCTTTGTCCGCGCCGCCTTCTCACTCCGACGCAAAACGCTCACCAATAGCTTGGCCGGCTTCGCACAAAAGTCGAAATCCGAGTGGCAAACGCTCATCTCAGAACTCGGTTTCGAACCATCCTGCCGCGCCGAATCGCTCTCTAAAGCCGACTTCATCCGCATTTTTAAGGCGATTCATTAGCTTTTGTTTATTTTTGTGGGGGAACCAGTCCCCCCACGCCCCCCGCCAAAGGCGATTGACCCACGGCTACGCCGTTGGGCACAATCGCCTTTGGTCGTGTTGGTGGGGAATTGGGTGAAAGGGGCTTTGCCTGGTTTTTTAGTTTCTTACAGGCGGGGATTGGAGTTTGCCAAGTTTTTAACTGCTCACGGGCGTCTATTCCCCCTCGCCAATTTATCACATCTGCCGCAGGCAGATGTCTATTCC
>SFMP01000178.1 GCA_004554395.1 Myxococcales bacterium
AAAGCGGAGCCGTATTGAGCCCTTGGGCGAAATAGGCGTAGCCGGAGCCGTATTGAGCCCTTGGGCGAAATAGGCGACGAACAGGCCGCAATTTGATATATTGACTGAGGATAATATGGGTATGACTCGACATGAAATTTCATCGCAAGGATCGTATAAGATAGAGCCGTCGTTGGCGACGCGAAATGTGCGTTATGCCATCCGCGAGGTGACGGTGTTGGCCAATCGATTGGCGCGCGAGGGGCGTCGTATATTATATTTGAATATTGGCGACCCGAATGTATATGATTTTGATTTAGTCGACGAGGCGAAAGAGGCGGTTCACCATGCATTGGAGACGCGCCATTGTGGTTATGCACCGTCGGAGGGATTGCCCGAGGCGCTTTCGGCAATCGAGGCCGATGCGGGTGGGCGCCAACATATCGGGTCGATTGTGGGGAGTTTTACGGGCAATGGCGCGAGTGAATGCATCGATTTGGCATTGACGGCGCTCGTCAATCCTGGCGACAATGTATTGTTGCCGAGCCCGACATATCCGCTCTATGAAACGATATTGAATCGCCTAGGCGTCGAAATACGATTTTATAAGATGAAACAAGAAGACGGTTGGCAGCCCGATGTAGCGCAAATTGCTTCGCTCGTCGATGAACGAACGCGAGCCATCGTCGTCATCAATCCGAATAATCCAACGGGGGCGGTGTATTCGGAAGACCGACTTCGCGATATTATTGAAATTGCAAAAGAGCATCGTTTATTGATATTAAACGATGAAATATATGAAAGACTTATATTAGGCGATTCGCATCATGTCCCCATGGCATCGCTCGACGATTCGGCGTGTTTTGTGACATTTAATGGTTTGAGTAAGGCGTATTTGGGGCCGGGCATTCGCGTAGGTTGGGGGATTGTAAGTGGCCCGGAGGCTGCGTTAGGCGAGTATTTCGAGACGATAAAACGTTTAATGCGAGCTCGATTGTGTGCAAATCATCCGTTTCAATATGCGGTGGCACCTTGTTTATTGGGGGCGCAAAGCCATTTGCCCCAATTGATCGAAAAGTTACAACGTCGTCGAGATTGTTGCATGCGCTGGATCGATCGGATCGACGGTTTGTCATGTGCGGTGCCCGACGGGAGCTTTTATGCATTTGTGCGCGTCGAAGGTGTGAAAGACGACATGGCTTGGTGCCGCGCATTGCTCGAAAGCAAGGGCGTCGTCGTCGTGCCGGGGTCGGGATTTGGCTACCGAGAGGCCGAGGCGGGCTATTTCAGAATCGTCTTCTTGCCGCAAGAAGACGTGCTCGAAGAAGCGTTTTCGAAAATTGGCGAATTTATGCGCGAATATCGGGCAGAATAACGGCTTTTTTGTGCTAAAATATCGTGTTGGCGGCGTGTAGGCGTGTGCACCTCGCGGCCGCTAGTTTTGGATTCGATCTGACGGCTTTCGACGTATGCTCGTGTTTTGTGCGCCGTCGTTTGCGCAATGTGATTTATGGCTCATCTGATAGCAATATGTAGCCCGAAGAGCGGCGGGGGCGCATCGTCGTGTGCGGTTGCTTTGTCGCGCGCGCTGTGTGCGAAGGGCAAAAAAGTCGTCGTCGTCGATTTTGCACATGCCTACGGGGCGTTGCAGTATCTCGTCGACATGCCCGGTGTGGCGATTGCAGATTGTACCGAGGCGGTGGCAACGTCGCTTCCGAATTGCTACGTCGTTGGCTTGGCAAGCCCCGTCGAAGATTGCGATGCTTGGGTGGCGAAGTGGCGCGATTCGTCGTTCGATGTCGTGGTGCTCGATTTGCCGTCGTCGTTTGACGAAGCGAGCGCTTTGTTTTTGCGAGCCGATTTGCCGATATTGCTGGCAGCCCCCGAACCGACGTCGTTGATGGCACTCGTGCGATGGATTCGTTTGGCGATCAATCGCCATTTGGCTGCGGCGTCGGGAGACGTGGGAATCGTCCAGGAAATTGCATCAAATTCAAAGTATTGGGAATTTTCTGATATTTATCCGAAATTATTGCCGAATCAGCAGGAATTATTCGTTAGAGCATTGTCGTCGTTTAAGTGCGCATTTGTCTTGAACCATCGTCGCGATAACAGCGAATCGTTGCAGAGCACGGCTTTGTGCCATGCCCTCGGCATGATGTTTGGGATCGACGTTGGGTATTTGGGGGCGATATCGTATGACGACCGGCGTTGGTTTTATGAGCGCCAACTCGGCGATGTGTCGCTTTTCGTTCGCGAAGACCCGATGGTACGGGAATGGGGCGATATTATGCGGAATTTGGCTGAGCACGGCGATTGGATTTCGCACGATCGCGATTGTTTGCCGACGATCCAGGTGCAACAGAAACCGCGTCAGTTTTTGCGCGCGACGACATCGGTTGGGGCGCGTCAGGCATATCGGCAACTTTGGGAGGGGTATTGTCGCGATCACGGCATGGTATCGATGATCATGAAACCCGATAAAGTGGCGCATATTTTGACATTGCTCGAAGCGGCGTGGCGGCGAGCCGATTACAACGATATGGCGGCGACGATGGGCAAAGATTCGGGCTATATCAGTGGCGAAATGCAGGCCGTGACGCGGTGCGTTTCGGATTCGTTTGCCGCCGTCAAGCGTTGCGATTTGAGCCCTTCACAGCCCGATGCAGGCGCATTTTTGCAAAAGCGCCGACTCGAGTTTCAGCTCTCCGTGCTACAACTCGCCATTCGATCGCGCGTGCCCAAAAGCGTCATCGAAGCGATCGAGTCGCAACACGTCGAGTCGATATCGCCACCGCGATTGCAAGCCTATCTGTTCGAGATTGCCAAAGTGCTCGATATTTCGTTCGACGATGTGAAGCATCGGTTTGGAATATAGAAGCATCGGAGGCGACTTCGCCGATGACAATTGCATTTTTGAGCTCGAATTGGTATCGTCGTTGAGCCATGTGGTTTTGTACCGTAGATAGGATGCATTCGTCATGAAATATAGAAATATACTTCGCACATTGTGTTTTGGTTTTGTCGTATTTTTATCGACGCACGCCTATGCGCAAGAGGCATCGTTGCCCGATCGCATCGACAATGCCAATTTATCGGCGACGCGCGAAGCGCTCGTTGCCATGGTCGGCAATGCCGATGCCGAAAAGAGCGTCGAAGGACTCGTCGGATTGGGGCAAATCGCCATGGCACAAGGCGATTGGGCTGGCGTGGGCGAAAAGTCAAAGGCACTCGCCGAAAAGGTTGGTGAATTGCCCAAAAAGAGCGGTTGGGGCGTCGTTGCCCAATGGTTGATCGCGACCGAGGCCATGCATCGCGGCGATCTCGAGGCAGCGCGATCGGCACTTCGCACGGCAAAGGCGCGGATATCGGCGGGCGCCGAAGTCCACTTGTCGTGGGTTGGCATCGTCGAACACCTCTTGAGCGTTGCGACCGAAGACAATTCGAAGGCTCGCAAAGCATCGGAAGCGGCGATCGAAGCATTTACCGAGACGAAATCGTATCGGGATTTGGGCGTCGCCGCCATGCGCTTGGGCGATTTGGAATTCGAGCGCGATAAAAAGCGCCGTGCCTATATCGAATACGAAAACGCCCTGCGCGCATTTCGTCGCGACGATAACGCAAAGATCCAAATCGTCGATGCCCAAATCCACTACGCTTCGAAACAAATCGAAGGTGGCGATGGCAAATCGGCAAAGGCGCGCCTCGACATCGCCGAATCCGAGCTTGCGGCGATTGGGAATCCGCCCGAATACGTCGAAAAATTGGCACGCGTTCGCGCTAGCCTCGCGGAATAGATCTGCGCCGCGCCCCTAGCGCGGCGACGTGAGGCAAGGGCGATTTCGGGGGAGGCTGAAGTATAGCGAATGCATCTATCGACGATGGACGGAAGCATAGATAATTCGAATGATTCGCTTTGCCTCGAAGAAATTTCGGTTGAGCTAAATAAACGGCGAATATTGTGCGATATTTCGTGTGAGTTTCCCACTGGGGAATGGACGCACATCGTCGGAGCTAATGGGGCTGGGAAGTCGACGTTGCTCAAGGCAATCGCGGGCATTTTGCCGCCTTGCACAGGGCATGTCGTCTATCGCGGTGCCGATATATGGGGGCTTTTGCCGCACGAGCGAGCGCGAATCATGGCATACGTGCCCCAGCGGATCGAAGCCCTGCCACCGATTCGAGCCGCGAGCTTCGTCGCACAAGGTCTATATGCGCATCGCTTGGCGATGCAAGCGCCAACGACGAGCGATATCGATCGCGCCATGTCGTGCATGGCGTCGATGAAGTTGGAACACCTCGCCAATCGGTCGATCGACGAAGTCTCGGGCGGTGAGCGGCAAATGCTCGTATTGTGTTCGGCTATATTGCAAGATGCCCAAATGATATTGCTCGATGAACCGACTTCGGCGCTCGATATTCATCATTGCCGCCGGTTTTTTGAAGAAATCGATCGACTTCGTTTGCAGGGCAAGACGATCATATCGGTTTCGCACGATCTTCGACAAACGGCGACTTATGCCGATAATACTTTGGTATTATGCAATGGGCGATGTATAGAATTTGCTAGAAATCGGTTTCCTTCGCATCATTCGCTCGACGAAACGTTTTCGGGGATATCGGCCGACGATTGGGAAGAAATTGAACGCCGCGTGGCGAAGCGATCGGCTATATCGCGCGGCGCCGTATCGGGGAGCGTCGAAGACTCGGCGAGTGGCGCCGTATCGGGGCTTGCCAAGGGCTGGGCGTCGAACGATGAATTCGTCGCCGACTGGCGAAGTGATTTGCGACGTCGCGAAGTTCGCGCGATGTGGATAGTTTATGGGGCGCTGGCGCTATTGATCGCCGTGCTACCGTGGGTCGGTGCGACATGGCTAGGGATTCCATTCGACGGCGTTGCCGAGCACATATTCGTCAATCTACGCATACCGCGAGTTCTCTTTGCGGCACTAGCCGGAGGCGTTTTGGCGGCGGTTGGGGCATCGTTTCAGGCATTGTTTCAGAATCCGCTCGCCTCGCCCTATACATTGGGTATCGCGAGCGGAGCGTCGCTTGGGGCGATGATAGCGATACAATGGGGCGTGGTGTCGATTTTTGCATTGCCGTTGTTGGCGACGCTTGGCGGTGGGGTATCGCTCATCGCAGTGATTGCGATTTCACATCGATTTGGGATGCGTTCACCGCTCTATTGCTTGCTCGCCGGCGTTGCTACGTCGATGTTTTGTTCGGCTTGTGGGCTCGCCGTTCAGGCGTTTGCGACGCCGCTAACGGCGCAACAAATGATGCGTTGGCAGCTCGGAGGTCTCGAAATCGCGGGCTATGACGCATTCTATATCGCCCCGATAATTGCCGTCGCAATCGCCGTACTATGGCGCAATGCCGCACCACTCGATTTGATCGCCGTCGATTCTGAACTCGCGCAATCGCGCGGCGTCGACGTATCGCGCGTGAGGTATTTCGTCGTCGTCGCCGCTTCGGTCGCGGCGGCGCTCGTCGTCTCGCAATGCGGGCCGATTAGCTTCGTCGGGCTCGTCGTGCCCAATCTCATCCGATCGATATATCGATGCGATATGCGCACGACGTATGCGCTTTCGATACCGATAGGCGCCATCGCTTTGCTCGTCGCCGACGCCATATCGCGGATCATCGAGGGCACGGCTTGGATTCCAGTGGGCGTCATCATCGCCTTGATCGGCGTGCCGGTTTTCGTGGGGTTGATGTATAGAAAACGCACGATTTGATAGTTTGGTGTATGCGGATCTGCCCCCCACGCCTGCGGCGTGGGCAAAAAAAAGCCAGCTTACCCAAATCGGGCGAGCTGGCTCTATGTGCTAGGCGTTAGCCAAGTAGATTATCTGAAGAGGCTAAGCATGAAGTTGTTGAACGCAGGTTTGAGTATGGTTTCCATGTAGGTGTGGTTTTCCATGGGGAAGCAAACGTTCGAGCGTTCATCTTTATTGGTTTTCTCACCTTTGTAGGAGTTTTCGGTGAGTTTCATGCATTGGTAGCCTTCGCGGCAAGTCGAATCGTTCGTACATTTCTGGAGGCAGAGTGCGTAGTGAATCGTAGCTTTACCGAACGATTCGGAGAAGTTTTTGCCGATTTCGTATTTGTAGAGTTCGCTGCCTTCGGGGCAATTGACGGCGTTTTCTTCTGTGCTCGGAATGGTGATTGCTTCAAAATTGCCACCGTTGAATCTGGAGAACATCGATACTTGACCTTCGGCAGGGGTTGCCAAGAAGGCATTTTCGGAGAAGATGTCGATAGCCGACCCCTTGACATTTCCTTCGGCGAGCTTGCCATCCATTTCGAGAGCGCCCATCGTGCAGTAACCTTTGGGCGCTGTGAACTTGATGCCATTGCCGAGGACTTTACCGACTTCGTCTAGGCTTTCCGCGATGACGTCGAAAACGCTCTTCGTTTCGCCAGCTTTAACAACACATTTGTCGTCGGTATCACCATTTGGGCAAATTTGGGCTTTAATTCTCTTGGCAAATTCTGTGCTGAAGATCGTAGCAAATGAAGTTGGAAGCTTCACGACCGTGTCGCGGAAGCAACCGATTTCGAGGCCAGCAGGGACTTGAACGTTTAACTTCGTCGCCAAATCGTTGCATGTGCTGTTTGCGAAGAAGTTCGCGCCGCGAATCTCGTCGCCATCTTTGAGCTTGGCCGCATCATCGACCTCGCCGAGCCATGTTTTGCCAGCATCGCTAAAGAACGATTCGATTTCGGCTCTGTTATAGACGACGTCGCAATCCGTGCCCGTGCATTCGCAGGGGGCGCCGATGAATTGTTGTTTATTGATGTTTACACAGGCGTTGCCCATGCAGACGCTCGCCATGTTGGCTTCGGTTGTTTCGCATGTTTCGACTTCAACGTAGCCTTCTTGGGCATCTTCGGCTTTGTGGCACTTATTGAGCGTCGTAGAACTGACGCAGACGTCTTCAGTACACGTCGCTTTGCAGACGTCCTGCGTCGTGGTCGTTTCGCCTGTGACAGTCGTGACAGAGAAGCATTTTTCACCGGCGACAGCACAATCGGCGGCATCGGCGAGGTAACCAGATGTTGCATCATTTTCCATGACACACTTCTGAATCTTACCACCTGCACTGCAAACGTCGGCAGTGCACGACTTGCGGCATTCGCCGACGGTCTTGGCGTCGTCGCCTTCACCCGTCGTGACGTCGAAGCATTTGATGCTCTCGTCGTTATCGTCGCAAGCAACGGCGTCGACATAGCGATGTTCGGAGCAACGTTTAATTTTGCCATCATCGGTGCAAGCACTCACGTCGCAGTATTCGGGATTGGGGATGCATGCTTGAACGGCGGCATCGCCTTCGCCCTGGGTACCGCAAATGCTGCTACCGTCTTCGGAGCAACGTTTCGTTTCTGTGACTTTGCCATCGACGCATACTTTGATGACGTTTGTCGTGGTGTCGCAAACGGTTTCGGTGCAGCTCTCGGGTTGCGTGCTTTCGCTCACACAAGCGGCTTTGCCCGTGGCATCGATGCCGCATTTGGGCGTGGCGCCAGAGCAGAGAACGGGCTCGATGATGCCGTCGACGCATTTATGGAGAAGGGCATCGCTGGCACAAACATCGGCTTCGCACTTGTTGGCGAGCATGTCTTTGTTGACGCAACGCGCCCCCGAAGCACTTTGATGGCAGAACATCTTATCGGTGTCCGACTCTGTCGCCGCGCATTGGACGACGATGAGTTTCTTCGTTTCGAGATCGCACTTCATATAAGCATTCTCGGCGATGCAGTCTGAGACGTACGACTCGTCGCAATCGAGGTCGTTGTAATCGCCTGTGTCACATGCGTTTGCAGTTAAAGCCATCGTCGCCAATACGCTCAAGTAAAAGAATTTGTTGTTCATTGCTGACCTATCTCCAATCAAAAGCTACAGCTGAGCTGCAGGTGAATTGACGCAAAAACTCTGCGTGATAAAACCTTAAAAACGGGCATCGTCGTGCATTCTACTGTAAAAACAGCGGATTACACATTCCATTGCAGCAAACACAAAAGTTCACTTGGCGCAATTTCGATACCACCTAAACGCTACTTATGTATCACACATCGAGAAAAAGTCAAATACTAATTGTCAGATGTGTGAACATTTGCGTTAAAAACCTACAAAAAACAAGCGTGTTCATGAACTGTTTACGTGTTAGATTGTTGCGTCAAATCAGATCGTAGCGCCTTGAGCATTGCGACGTTTTCTTCGTCAAAGCAGACCTTCTTATGCGATTGATGCGTCATGTCGAGCCCTGAAGGCGGCAATCCATCGGGGAGATTGACGCATTTGTAACCGTTTCGACAATCTTCGTCTTTTTCGCATGATTTTAGACACAAATCGACTGCAATTGAACCACTTCCTATGCTTGGCGATACTCTCGTCTTAACGTAGCTCATCAATTCGCTACCTTTTGGACAATAAGTCTGTAGTGTATCTTCTGCTTTTTGGGCGGCGGCAGCGACGACGGCATGATCGCCGACGTTGACGTTTTTGAAGAATCCCTTTTTGCGATCGAAAGCCGTATCGAGAATGGCCATTCTGATCATCTTATGGGTGATGGCTCCCGAGATATCGACGGCGCCATAGATGCAGTAGCCATTAGGCGCCGAAATGGCGATGCCTTCTTGGAGTTTTGGGGCAATTTTTGGAATGACGTTGAGCAGGAGTTGGCTCGATTTCCCGACCATTTTGAGCAATCCGGGAACTTTATTGACGAGGAAATCGGCTTGGCTAGGCGATATCGAGACGGTCGACGTTCGCATGCATCCGACGACCATGCCTTCGGGCGCCGATTCGGCGAGTGATTCGCATCCGACGATGTTTTTTGAGAAGAAATTGGGCACGACGGCGTAATCTTCGTCTTTGAGTTCCGCCATGAATTGATTCGCAATGAGGAGCCCAGCGACTGTAAAATACGATTTGAGTTCTCGATTGGTGATGATCGTATTGCAATCGCCGCCGTAGCATTGGCACGGCATGCCGATATCGGTTTCGACCGAGACGGCGTTTGGAATGCATTCGGAGTTGATGCAAGTTTCGCCCTCGCCGCATTTGGTGCAGGGATCTTCGGTGCAAGCGCCATTGAGGCAAATCGGATTCGATTCGCCACAGGTGGCTTCAACCCAATGGTGGTCGACACACGTTTTGAGCGTCGAGGCGTTGAGGCAAATATCGGCCGATGATTCATCGCATTCGTAGGTGCATTTTCTGCCGATTGGATCGCAGATCATGTCATTTCCTTCGCAATTCGTCGTCGTCTTCGATTTATCTTTGGAGCAATGGATGAGCGTATTGCCGTCGCAGTAGGTGACGTTTTCTCGATCGCAAGTATCGGGTGGTTTGATGCATTCGACCGTTTCGCCCTTGTTGCAGATCATGTTTTGTTCTGCGCAATCGGCGTCTCTGACGAGTTTGTAATCGATGCAACGGAGGACGATTTGATCGTTGCATATATCTTCTTTGCATTCGGGTTCGGCACATTCGTGTTGGACAGTGTCGCAAACGAAGCCGGCTTTTACGTCTGCGCAATTCTTGACGATATACGTGCCATATTCGGCGATTTCGTCGTTTTTGTTGCACTCCAGGAGCGTTTCGCTATCGCGGCAAACGTCTTTTGTGCACTGTGTCGAGATACATGCGCCATTGTGGCAGATCTTCGGTTTGCCATTGTCGTCGACGATTTCATCGCATGCGATTTCGGTTGGCGTTCCATTGTTGCATTCGATAAGCGTAGTTTTGTCTTTGCACGAATTTTGTTCGCAAGCGGGAGGTAGTGGCACGGGGCGCGGTCGAGCGGCTGTGTCGACGACGCATTCGCCACCTTGACAAACTTTGGGCAGGCCCGACTCATCGAACAATTCGCTGCATGAGATTTCGTTAGGTGAGCCATTGTTGCATTCGATAAGCGTAGTTTTGTCTTTGCACGAATTTTGTTCGCAAGTCTTGGGGTCTTGAGGCTCTTGTGTGTCGGGGGGATTGGGATCGACGCATTGGGCTCTTGCTAGATCGCATATTTTGCCTTGAGATTTGCACGGAATGGATTTGGGCACGCCGCCGTTGCATTCGACGAGTATGTCGTCGTCTTGGCACGACGAACGCTCGCAAATGGGCTCGTCGCCGGTGTTGCCGTCATCGCCTGAGTCGGAGCCATCGGAACCGCAGGCGTATAGCGATATGCATGTCGTGAGAATTGAACAAAGGAACGTGAAACGATGTTTCATGGTCATTATTCCAGGTTGAATCATGGTGATAAGGTCGAGCAAGAGCCAGCATCTGCGAAAACACGATAGAGCCGATACGGCAACGCGCTCGAATTCACTTCGACGATAAATCGATCGAATTGAGGTAGTTTTGCCCATGTTAGCCGATTGATTTGTTTAGGGCAAGAGTTAGGGGTGGATTATTGGGTCCCGGGGCAATAGCGTAGCGCAACCCCGGGGCGACCAAAAAAAAGAAAAATGCCATCGTAGAAAAGAAAAATGAAAAAAAAGCGCAATTGTAGGAAATTGCGCTTGATAGGGTTTGCAACGAAATTATTTCGATGCGTTATGTGATAGATGAATTAAAATTCGAGGCCGATGCCGATGTGAAATGTCGCCTTGTCGGTGAGGTCGAAGGCGCCTTTTGCGCCGAAGTTGTCGATTTGTGCGTACATGTATTCGGCGAAGATGTAGGAGTTGTTGATGCCCCATTCGACGTCGAATGATTTTTCCATGTCGGGAGCGAGCCAATCGAGGACGAAAGCGATGCCGGCGACGACGTGGAAGCCGAAAGTGCCGCCGTAGCCGTCTTTGCCGTCGGTTGATTTGGCGATGGCGTCGGAACCGTCGCGGATCCACCAGAAGGCGTAGTCGAAGCCTGCTTTGACGTAGAGTGTGAAGGGGAAGTTGAAGCGCGTCCAGAGGTAGTCGAAGCGGTAGATGAGCGAGAGGCGTAGGGGAAGCCAGTGTAGGGCGGTCGAGTCGATGGTCTTTTGTCCCGATTCGGTGACGCCTTTGCCCGAGATGCTGCCGTAGGCCAGGTGGAAGCCGAGTCCGAGGCTGCCGACGCCGCGCCAGAATTGCCAGTCGTATTCGCCTTCGATGATGAAGCCCGAGTCGTTGCCGAAGTGCGTTTTGAAGGCGGATCCTAGGTTATCGGGTTTGTAGGGGCCGGCTTTGAATTCGACCATCATGTTGACGGGGGATTCGGCGTAGGCGTCGTTGGGGGCGGCGAAGGCGCCAGCGGTGAGGGCAGGGACGAGGACGAGGAGGGCGGCTTTTGCGTTGATTTTAGCTGCCCTTTTGCGACGCCAGATGAGCGCGCCGACGAGGGAGGCGATGGCCGCAAAGATGAGCGCGAGTGCCCATGGGGCGTAGAGGCAGAGCGTGGCGAAGCCGTAGAGGGGCCACAGGAGGGTTCGCGTGATGGTGCGAGCGGATTCGTGTTGGCCGATGAAATGCGCCAGTGGTGGGCTCAATTCGTAGTACGTTTTGACGAAAGCGCGTCCGGGGGCAGATTGTTGCAAGATATCGTCGCGAAATTTGCGCAAGAGGGCGACGTGTGGCTCTTGTGTCGAGCCGTAGGCGGCGGTGGCGATGAAGCAGAAACCGCCATCGACGTCGGCGTTTTCTTCGCGGTAGCTTTCCCAGAAATCTTTTGTCTTTTCGGTGACGGCGGTGACGACATCGCCCAAGAGGCTTTCGTTTCCGTTGGAATCGATGGCGGTGACGCTGATCATATAGGTCATGTCGGCGGAAATCTTGTTTTTGAGCGTCGTCGAGGTCGTGGTGGCGGTGGCCGACGATGCGCCGGTGATTTCTTCGGGTTTTGCGCCTTTATCGAGGAGTGTGCCTTCGGTGCCGTAGTAGACTTTGTAGGATTTGGCGTCTTTTGATTCGTTCCATTTGACTTTGATCGATTCGCCGCCGGGTGTGGCGGTAATGCCTTGTGGGGCGTCGGGGCGTTTGGTGCGGAAATCGAGTGTATAGGTGACGGTATAAATTCGCGAGGCGTCGGACGTGGTGGGATCTTTGACGATGAGGTAGAGATAAGAGGCTTCGCTGAGGCCTTCGCAAGAATTGGCATCGTTTGCAGACGACAAATCGGCGACTTTTCGTCGGACTTCGATGGGCGAAGTTTTGGCGTTGAGATCGAGGCTATTGGCGATGCTGATGCAACCTTCGCCCGTTTCGGCCTCGAGTTTGTCTTTCGAGCACGAGCTGTTGCCCTGTGCGAATTTAATCGAATACTGCGCCTTATCGGAGAGCGAAACACCGCTTTTTAGCGTGAAAACAAAGGAAACTTCGCCCGAATTGAGCGAGAACAAGTCGCGACATCGGGCGACGTTCATGGCGAGTTTCGTCGAGGTGTCTTGAGAAACAGCGGTGAGTGAACTTTTGAGTTCCCAATCGTTTTCGGACGAAGCGAAAGCCGAAAAAGGGAACAAAAACGCGAACAAAATTAGGCAAAAAGTCGCCGTTGTTGAAGAATTTTTCATTAGGTTATACCATCCTTGCATGGTCCCACGCCGCGCAGGCAATCTGAACGGCATTTAACGCCGCCCCTTTTAGCAGGTTATCGCTTACGATCCAAAAGATTAGACCATTTTCGTCGGCAGGATCTTCGCGGACTCTGCCGATGTATGTTTCGAAGGCGTTTTGCGCATCGATAGCCGTCGGATAGAGGCTCATATCGTCGGCATCGGTGACGACTAGCCCTGGCATATCGGCGAGTGCCGCTCGGGCACGTTGCACGGAGATCGGCTTTTCGGTCACGACGTGTACGCATTCGGAATGCGAGCGCACGACGGGGACGCGCACGCAAGTCGCCGAGACGCGCAATGTCGGAGCGGACAAGATTTTTTTCGTTTCGAACATCATTTTATGTTCTTCTTCGGTAAAGCCGTCGTCTTCGAAGGCGCCGATTTGCGGCACGACGTCGAAAGCAATCGTTCGCGCATGAACGGCCGATTTCGCGGGTCTTTTTCCGTCGAGCGCCGCGCGCGTTTCGTCGAGCAGGGCATCGATTCCCTTTTGGCCAGCGCCGCTGCACGATTGGTATGTTGCCACGCGTACCGTGCGCAAGCCTGCGACATCGGCAATCGCCTTGAGCGCCAGCACGAGCTGAATCGTCGAACAATTCGGGTTGGCAATGATGCCCGCCTCGGGCTTGATTTCGCATCCATTGACCTCGGGCACGACGAGCGGCCACTGTGGGGCGCGCCGAAACGCCGACGTGTTGTCGACCATCAACGCACCCGCCGCCACAATCCGATCGGCCAATTCGAGGCTCACCGCCTTGCCCGCACTACTGAGAACGATATCGATGCCGCGAAAATCGAACGCATGCGCATCGCTCACCGTGCACGGCCCCAAAAACGTCTCGACGACTTTGCCCGCACTCCGCGCCGACGCGAGCAACGCAAGCGACGCCACCGGCAGCCCTAGCGCCTCGACACAGTGCAACATCTCGCGGCCAACGGCTCCCGTCGCACCCAAAATCGCCACATTTGCGCCTTCTTTGCGCCACTTTAATCGAGTTGTCATGTTCCCTCCGTGGAAAAATCGACGTCAAAACGCGCCATTTTTACTCCCCCATCGAAATAGGGCAATCACGTTTTTCGAGATTTGTTTGTTTCGAGATTTGTTTGTGGATTGGGGTCGCCCTATTCGCCCGCTGGGCTCAATACGGGCTTTCTTTTTTGCCATTTTGCGCAGGCTGCGTTGTCGGCGTCGCCACGCGTGCGGCGGGAACGTACCTTCGTACGCCCCCTTGCCCTTGGGCTAGCCTCCTAGCATCTGCATCAAACTGGCAAAAAATGATTTGAATCGCCCTATTTCGCCCGCAGGGCTCAATACGGGCTCTTTGCGATGCTATTGCCGTTGGCAATACGCATCGCCGTCGCGTCTATGTGCTCACTTTCGTTGCGCGCATACGCCGCGATTTTGGGTTGCCACGCCGTTGTCGACGGGCGATAATCCGCGACAGCGTATATCACATTGCGCGGTGTGGATAAAATTCGCCGACTTTGCGCTTCGATTCCGTTCTCATCGTCGCCATCGTAGGCGCGTCGCAGATCTTTAACGGAAAAAGTTTGGTTTTCATTGCACTAAAAACACCATCAATGGAGGTCGTTCAAGTGTCATCATCGCTCGATTTATTCTGTGAAGCCCTCGAATCGATTCATGCAGAGGGCAAAAAAATCGTCGTATTTACGGGGGCAGGCGTGTCGACGCTCTCGGGGATCAAAGATTTCCGCAGTAGCGATGGGGCTTATTCGAAGCCGTTTCATGGGCGCTGCGTCGAAGATATCTTGTCGCTCGATACGTTCCGCCACGAACCCGATCTCTTTTATGCGTGGGCTAAAGAGTTTTGCTACTGCCTCGATCGATTTCAGCCGAATATCGTGCATAAAATGGTCGCCCATCTCGAAGAAAAGTCGTATTCGCGCGGCGTCATGACGCAAAATATCGACGTCCTCCATCAAGCCGCCGGGTCGAAACACGTCCTCGAAATTCACGGTTCACCGTCGAAACACCATTGTCTCAAATGCCGTCAATCGTATAGCTACGAGGAAATCGCCCCCAAAGTCATGGCTTCGGAGCTCCCCAAATGCTCGTGTGGGGGGATTATCAAACCCGATATCATATTTTATGGCGAGCAACTCAACGAACGCGTTTTATCGGCGTGTGTCCGCGAATCGGAATCGTGTGGTCTCTTCATCGTCTTGGGGAGTTCGCTCGTCGTCCAGCCGGCGGCGTCGATGCCCGCCATCGCCCACGAAAGCGGCGCAAAGCTGTGCATCGTCAACGCCCAATCGACGCCACTCGACCGATATGCCGATTTCCATTTCGACGATCTCAAGACGTTTGCCGAAGGCATAGAAGCGCATTTGGCGCGCCGCGAAAAGTCGGAATTATCGTCGGTCGTGCAAAAATAAAATGCGGAAAAGCGGCGACCGTGTTATGAACCGGTCGTTTTGGTCTGGCTTTGTTCGGATATGAATTGGGTTTGTCGTAGTGACGCGCCCCAGAGCCTTTGAATATTATGCTAACAACAGGACGTAGTGATGAGTAAACAGCAAAGAAATGACATGTGCGCATGCGGAAGTGGCAAAAAATACAAGAATTGCTGCATGCGTAAAGACGAAGCGCGAGCCCAGCTCTCGAAGCAGAGTTTCGACGTCCGCGAGGTCATTGGCCCCAAGACGACGCCATACATGTTCTGGAAGCGTTGGAGTACGGCCTGCAGCCGTAACGAATTCGGGCTCGTCTACGATATGCTCTTGCCCGGTGGCGAACTCGCTCAGCGTTTCAGCTCGGCCGAAGATTTCTTTGCCAACTTGAACGAAATCGGTTTGCCGTTCGAAGATCGCTGGGTGTTGGACGTCATGCGCCTGAGCGGTACGACTGTTTCGTTCTTGTGCCATCGCGTCGACAGCGACGACAACAACGCCGACGTCGTGTGCTCGCTGATGACGATGCAAATCACCGATATGGGGTTGCGCGTCGAAAACATCGAGCGCAAAGTCTGCAAACGCGGCGACGATTTTGCCCTCGTCATGGATTCGTTTGGAACGCAGACGGCTCTCGGCGCATTGACCAAAAAGATCAAATCGGGTTGGAAGCGCCCCGACTTGGGCGATGAATCGTCGAAATTCGTTGCACCCGAAGAATAATTCGGTAGATTGCCGAGTTTTTTGAATTTCATTCGAGTATTTGGGAGATTGAGCGGAGAATAATATGGCCGTGAGACCTTGCAAAATGGTCACAGGAGATCAGCTCAAATCGGTGTTGGCCTCGCCCGTGTTTTCGGAGCTCGTGGCCAAAGACATGGACGAGATCTCTGGAATGCTCGAATGTTGTACCGCCGAGGCGGGCGATAGCCTGCGCCGCGTCGGCGATGAATCGTCGTCGCTCTATATCGTCGCTCGAGGTTGTATTAAGCTCGTTGACCCGACGCGGCGCGAAGTCGTCGGTATGTTGACCGAAGGCCAAGTTTTTGGGCTTTTATCGATTTTGTTCCCCGGGGCTGCCTATATCGAGGCTTATGCCGATGAGCCAACGGTTTGCGTCGTGCTCGATGCCGGGAACCTTCGCATGCTCGAAGTTTCGAATCCTGCGCTAGCTGTTCGCATATTGCGCGGAATTCGTGCATCAATATCGAATTCAATTCGACCAATATTGCCAATACTCGCTCGAATTTCGGTATAGAGACATAGATTGCGTTTTATCTTCGAGTGGTGTTGGTTTCGTTTTCGACGGCCATTGCGACAGATAGAAGACGCCAGTCACAGAAGGTGACCGAAGGCGACGAAGCCTATCGACGGGGGGAGGGCGCAAATCGGGCGCAAAACGCATCGATAGGCTACATGTCGACCGAAATGGCTATATCTATATGTTGAGAACGATGAGAATGGTGACGATGATCGCAATGAGTACGAGGGCTGCAATGGCGATGAGGAACGTCGTCTGAGAGAGGCCCGATCCCGATTCTTTGTGGGTTGCCACGTTGTCGACGGCTTGCGCCACGACAGTCGGTTTTTCGAGTTCTGCTGATGCTTTTTTGATCTCATCGAGAATGGCTTGAAGCTCTGCGCATAGCTCATTGCCATCGGCATATCGATCTTTTGGCTCTTTTTTCATGCATTTATAGATGCACGAAATGAGCCGTTTGGGGACGTTGTATTCTTGTCGAGGCACGCACTGCGGGGTTGGAGAATTGACCTGGGCATGCATGACTTCCATGGGGCTATTGTTGGCACTGTCGTAGGGGACGTGCCCCGAAACGGCTTGGAATAGCATGATGCCGAGCGCGTAGACGTCGCAAGCGGCGGTGATTTCGGTCAAGCCCATGGCTTGTTCAGGGCTCATGTAATGGGGCGTGCCGAAGGCGACGCCGGCCATCGTCAGTTTTTTGGCAGCGCCTTGGAGGCGAGCAAAGCCGAAATCGAGGACTTTGACGTGTTCTGTGCCGTCGTCTTCTTTGATGATGAAGACGTTTTCGGGTTTGAGATCGCGATGGAATATGCCTTTGGAATGTGCGCAACCGAGAGCCGAGGCGATTTCGGTAAACCACAACATCATCGTTTGCAGTGGCGTGACTTCGCGTCGTAGGACTTCGAAGAGCGTGCGTCCGTTGAGCAGTTCCATGGCCATATAGATGGTGTTGTGCTCGGGAACAGGGGCGCATCCATAGAGTTTGACGATATGGGGATGGTCGAGGGCTCCGACGACTTCGGCTTCTCGGAAGAAGCGGTCTTTGAGCGTCTCGTCTTCCATGTATTCGCTTTTGAGGATTTTGAGCGCGACAGTCTGCCCCGTATATTTGGCACGGGCTTTGTAGATGCGCCCCATGCCGCCTTCTCCGATGAGCGCAGTCGGGATATATTGACCGCCGATGAGCGTTCCCAAGAGCTCATCGCTTGGACTTTTGCGCCATTGTGATTCTTCGACGAAGTATCTGCGGCACGTTGGGCATTCTTTACATAATTCGCCCTGAGACCTGCAACCCGGACAAATAGCCATGTGTGTTCCTTAATGAGAAAAAACGAGAAAAAGAGAATCTATTGTCGCATTACGACAAGGCGACGATATTCGCGCGCAAGTTTATGTTAGAACGGGAAAATGTGCAAGCAATACTGCTAGGGTGAACTATCCTACCAATTCGTCGGCTGATAGAACCAGAATCGGAACATGTTGACATCGCGATCGGCGGTCAATAGCGATTGGCGAATGTGGAGCACGGAATCGTTGACGAAGTGCGCTGGAATGACGAAAGGCCAGTTTCGCCAACGCGCTCGGCGATCGAATCCATCGCAACGCGATATGCCGGCATCTTGGTTGTTGACGTTGACCAAGAGCTCGTAATCGCCACGCGCATAGTCCATCATGCGAATGACGACGAGGTGCGTATCGGGAATGACGCCAGGGATATCGAATTCCGAATAGCCCCCCTCGTGTGCAACGCCCGTATCTTCGATGAGTGTGCCATCGGGGAAATAGAGTCGTTGTCGGTTTTTCCAAATATCGCGCGCATCGCAAATGCGGAATTTATATTTCTTTTCCGAAGATTCATCGGTGATATTGAGTTCGCCCATGAGCAACCATTCGATATCGTCGACGCGGAAGACTTGGGGCATTTCGGCCGACCAGACTTTGATAAAATCCCACGCCGTCGAAATGGGATATTGCGTGGGCAAAGGCTTGACTTGGCCTTGGAGATAGACGCGTTTGTCGTTGCCCAACAGTCGCGTCAGGTGGGCGTATGAAATCGACAGCTTATCGAGCTGTACGAGTGCCATGGGGAGTTTTTGTTGGAACGATTTCCCAGGCTCGTCGAGGATTTGACTAAAAGCGCGGCAATTGTCGACGTGGCGTTTCCATTCGGGGCGATCGATGAGATACGGATCGATGCTCTGCGTCACGCTTTCGAGCACCAAGCTGTCGAGTTTTTCAAAAAAGCGCAGAATTCCAGGGAGCGCGGCTTCTTTGAGGACGTTCGATTCGATGAGTTCGCGCATGATCGCAAAATTCTGCGCAAATAGCGCGATATCGGGGAGCTTGGCATGCCCGCCGATTCGTTCATAGGCAGATTTTCTCTCGCGCAAGAGTCGCAACAAATTGTGTCGGGCTTCCATATCGAGCCCGCGCATCGAGGCGCAATTGCGCCGAAACCGCATGTCGATTTCGTTTGGCCCGGGATTGAGTGGATCGGCGGCATCTTTGATTTCTGTGCAATCGGGCGTGAGGGCGATTCGAGCGAGTTCGAGTTGGTTGTCGTCGGCGGGGCGATCGCTGACGATAAAGCGATAGGACTCGCGGTAATAGCGGTTTTCGATGCGTCCATCGCCCATGCGACACCGATCGGTGGCGATTTCTTGATAGACGACTTTGAGATAAACCGTCGCCGGAAGCTGGAATTTCTCGAGATCGACGGTCATCGATTCGTTGCCCCAAACGAGGATTTCGCGCCCTTGCACATCGGTGCCAATCCCCGGTGTGATTTCGACTTTGAGCGATGGGGGCGAAGACTGCAAGACGCGAAACGTCGTGAGTCCGTCTTGAATGCCCATGCCATGTAATTGGCTCGTGTGAAGGCGCAACTTCGCGAGGTGATACTGGTGGCGATCGTTCCAATCGGTTTCGGTGAGGAAGTATTTAAAGAAGTGTACGCGTTTATAGCCCGGAGTTTCTTTTTCTTTCGGTGTGTAATCCATGATAAGCCTTCTTCGATCGTTTCACGCTTGCCCTAGTTGAGATACATCGCAAAGCGCTACGTCTGAACGAGCCTTGCAGGAATCGGCGTCGAATTATCTACGGTTTTGGCGATGAGTTTTGCATTTTTTGCGATGGTTTCTTCGCAAATATTCATGAGATTCATGAGATCGCCTTTGAATGCCTCGACGAGTGTAGAAACTTTGGCGTGGTATGTGTCTCCATGAACAGTCAAAGATTCGAAAGGCGTTTCGACGCCATTCTTCGAACAAATCCCCGATGGCCCAAACGCCTTGAGTTCGACGGCGCCATCGTCGTCGACGTCGTCGAAAGACGATGCAAGCGCCCCATCGGATTCTCGTTCGATTGCCGTGCAAAACGGCTCATTGCCGTGTTTTGCGAGTTTTTTCAAAGCCTTCATGAGTAGATTGAAGACGACAAATGGGTCGTATTGGCGCTCGGGGGCATCGGCACATAACCCCCTGACGAGGTCGAGTTTGAACCGCTCAAAAAGCACTTCAAATCGCACAGCATCGTGGAGAACGACGCTGTATTTCTGGGCATATACACCCGACAGCGAGCTAATCGTAAATTGGACCGCATAAGACATCACAAACCTCCGTCGAAAGTACACGCGCTTATGATGCCTTGTATCGCGTTGTTTCTCAAGTACTAATTTAACGTGATCGAGCGGATGGGGTTGGGGGAACCTCAACACCGCTATGCTACGTCTGATTCGGTTTATTCGGTGCAAAAATGCGCAAGAGGAGGGCGGCCATGTTCTCGTCGATGACGAAAATGGGCGTCTCCGTCTTTGTATTTTCATCGAAGATTTGTGCATATCGGAATAGCGACTGCCGTTTTTCGCTCAATCGTAGAATTTTATTCAAAGCGTTGTCGGTGCCCGTATAGATTCGAATTTCGACATCGGGGGGATCGATGAGTTTTTGGGCGCTGTCGAGTTCGAGTTCGGTGACAAATCGAATGGCTTTGATCGATGTGAGCGATTTGACGAATAGAGCGAGTTCGTGATCGGGGATTTCGGATATCGCGTTTTGGTCGTCGTCGCAGGGAGTGCTACCCCAGACGTTTGGCGCTACTGGGCGATAGCGCAGGCACTGGTCGCCTTGGGCGATTTCGATCGACGAAAACGATGTCGAATCGAGTTGCCAAACTTCTTTTGAACGCATGTCGATGAGCGATGGGAATATGCCGACGATGCGTTGCGGCGCCATGATGGCGATCGTCGGGCTATTGTCGAAGCGCACGTATCGCGTCCCTTCGCCATAGAAAGTCCATTCGGGATGTTTCGATAAATCGGCGGGTGTGCCGATTTCTAGCGTATGTTCGCCATCGGTCGTTTTGAAATGGACTTTGCCAGCAAAGACGATGTCGTTTTTTTCTTCGTCGGTCAGATCATAGGCGATATCGTCGACGTAGAGCGGAGAAAGAAGCGCTAGTAGCGTCGCGATGCGGTCGATATCGAAGGGGATGGTGGGTTGAGTTTGCACTTCGTCGTCGATGCGTACTTGTGAGATTCGCCATCCGGGGGCATTTCTAGCACTTTTTTCGCCGCTTTTATCGAGTGAAAACGATTCTGTTGGCGTGATGATATCGATGGATTCGATGTCGGCATTCGTTTCGAAGAGCTTTTTCATGCGCCAGCCGAAAGTGGGCTGTTCGAGGAGTTTGCCGTAATCGATGAGGGGAACGAATGTGCGAACGGCAGTTTGTGAGCCTTCAGGAAAGACCCATCGTCGTTCGTCGTCGGTCGTCGGCAATTGGACGCTTTTGCCGAGTTCGAAAGCGCACAGCGTATCGCCGTTTTGTTTGAATGCCACGCGCGTTGGAATCGGCGATTCGTAGTCTTTGCGCGTTTGCGCATCGACATCCGTTTTATCGTCGACGAAGAGTTTACCGCCCATGAAGATGTTGAATTGTGCAAGCGCGCCATCGTCGATGGCTTCGTCGTGAGGGCGCGTGAGACGCCATTTCCCGTCGCGTAGCGCGAGTGTCATCGATCGCCCGGGGGCAGAAATATCGATTTCGTCGGCAGTGGTGTAGGCGCATGGATAGAGCCCAAACTCCGAAACGGTATTTTGCCGGCGGTTTGTCGTGAAAAACAAAGCCGTTGCGCAGAGGCATAGGGTAATGATGAACAGAACGATAATTTTCTTTTTCAAGGTAGGGACTCCGAGCGATAGCAGATCGCAGACAAGCGAGTGGTGATGACGCGACGAATGGGGAAGAATGGGGCGATAGGGGGGGGGGAGGGCGCAGAGGCGTTTATTGTGGTTCGAAATAGGTGACTTTTTCGCCAAACCAATTGTCGAAAACGATGCGGCGCCCATCGCGTTCGACGATGCTGTTTGGGGCTAAGTCGACTTTGCCATAGCCGTTGGGTAGATCGATGACGAAGTGGGGGATCGATAGCCCCGAAAGCCTGCCGCGTAAATGTTTCATGATGGCCAGTCCCGAATCGATCGTCGTTCTGAAATGGTCGGTTCCTTGGGCGACGTCGCACAAAAACAGGTAATATGGGCGGCAGCCGTGTTTGGTGAGGAATCGGTAGAGCGCTTCGAGATCGTCGGCATTGTCATTGATATTTTTGAGTAAAACGCTTTGATTGCCGAGGATACAGCCGGCGGAACGCAAATGTTTCATGGCGATGATGGATTCGCGCGTCGCCTCGAATGGATGATTGAACTGCGTATTGACGTAGATGGGGGCGTAGCGCGAGAGCATTTCGATGAGCTGATGATCGAAAAAGCGTTGAGGCATCGTCGAAACCATCCGCGTACACAATCGTATGATATCGATATGAGGGCAGGCGCGCAATGGTGCGATAATCGATTCGAGCGTTTCGTTTGAAAGTGCGAGCGGATCGCCGCCCGAGATGAGAACATCGCGGATGTTTTCGTCGGCGCATATTGCGTCGATAGCGGCGGTTCGATCGGTTTGCGTGACGCATTCTTCGCTCCCGACGCGCGTGCGGCGCGTGCAATGGCGGCATCGCATGGCGCACTGGGGCGTTGCATAGATGAGCGCGCGATCGGGATATCGATGAATGGCGCACGGCGCTATCGCTCGTGGGCGCTCGCCGAGGGGATCGGCCAACAAATCGCGCGACGGCAAGAGCTCGGCTGTCGTCGGAATGGCTTGGCGTCGAATGGGGCATGCCGCGCCGTATTCGTCGCGCATGAGCGCGATAAAATGGGGCGAAATCGCCATCGAAAACGACGACGCAGTGCGTTCGATAGCGGTGATTTCGTCGGGGGTGAGGGCGATGAACGGGGCGAGTGCTTGGGCCGAGGTGATGCGATGATCGAATTGCCAAAGAGGCGATTGCCATGTCGCTTCGTCGATATGCTGCCAATAGGCGGGGCGACGTTCGTAGGACGACGGGATGGAATCGATGATGTGAGGGGCGCGAGCGAGGGCTTGGCGTTCTTTATCGGAGAGATTCATTTGGGATGAATGAAATTCGTTAAAATGCAATAATATATGAATATAATTCAAACCGCTGAAGCGGTACTCAAAACGGGGCGATTATCGTCGCCCAAAAAGGGCGGCGTATTGCAACCGCAGGGCGCAATAGCCGCCCAGCGTAGGCGTATTTGCGCAAGGCGCAAATAGCCGTAGCCCCAAAGGCGTATTTGCGCATAGCGCAAATAGCCGCAAGGCGTTGTGCCCGTGGCGCAACGCCCGCCGCGCGTATCGGCAAATGCCGATGCGCGGCGCCTCAATATCACGAAATAGGCGCTGTGCAAAATGCGTTTTAATGGGCACGGGGTGGGGAATGTTAGCCCTTGAAATCGATGTATTTTTCGAGAAGAAGGCCGTATTTTTCGCGCAATTCGGCGCCGATGCATGCACGGTTGGTGATCATGGCAAAGGCGAGCGAATCGTGGGCGGGATTTTGCGCCTCTGTGCCGAGCGGAATGGCTGGAATGATGCGTTTGAGGGCTTTTTCGACGTTTTGGACGTTGTGTTTCATGCGCTCGATAACGGTGTCGACGGTGACGGTTTCGTCGGCCCAGCAGTCGTAATCGGTGATTTGTGCGACGGTGGCATAGGCCATTTCGGCTTCGAGAGCGAGTTTGGCTTCTGGGATAGCGGTCATGCCGACGAGATCGGCGCCCCATGTGCGGTAGAGGTGGCTTTCGGCGCGCGTCGAGAATGCAGGCCCTTCGATGCAGACGTATGTGCCCTTGTCGTGTGTCGTGATGCCCTCGGCGCAACAGGCGTCGTAGAGGATTTTGCGCAGTTGGGCGTTGAACGGATCGGCAAATGAAACGTGCATGACGATGTCGTCGTAGAACGTGTCGTGGCGGTGGCGCGTGCGATCGATGATTTGGTCGGGAATGCAAAAGTGTTCGGGGGCAATTTCTTTGCGCAGGCTACCGACGGCCGAAAACGTGATGCACCAAAAGACGCCAAGGCGCTTGAGTGCCCATATATTGGCGGCGTATGGCACGTGCGTGGGCGGAATGCGGTGGCCGCGCCCGTGACGTGGTAAAAATGCGATGCGGCGACCCTCGTATTCTGCAATCGTTATCGAATCCGAGGGCTTGCCAAATGGCGTGTCGATGTCGATCGTCTCGACGACGCGAATGCCGTCGAAATCGCTTAAACCACTGCCGCCGATGATGCCGATGGGCGTTTGTGTCGTCATGTTGTTCCTTTTGAATATAATTAGTTAAAATTGAATGTTTGTTGAATATTATTCATATTCATTGGTGGCGTTATGGCCACTCGCCAACCCTACACAAACAAATGCGCCTTGAGCGGATTGACGAAATTGACCTTCCGCGCCCCGACCATTTGCTTGTGATTGCCACCTTGCGCTGCAGCGAAGCGAACTTGCTCCGGATCGTCGATGAGCGAGGCACATATCGCATCAAATCCGTAGTCCCATAAAATCGGATGCAGCGGAACCGTCGGACCGACGATCATTTTTATCGCATCGGGGCGCGCCGCCGCTAAAATACCTTCGGTCGAATGCGTGATGATCGTCGACGACGTCATGACGACGATATCGGCTTGCGGCAGCCGCTGCGGTATATGCGACGACGGAATCTCGCCCTGTGTACACCGCGGATCGAGTTCGTATATGTCGAGAACATGGCCTAGCCGTGCAAGCTCATCGGCAAAATGGAAATGACCAATGAGCGCAATGTGGCATAAGTCGTTGGATTTGTTGCAAAAAGTATGAAGCAAATCTTGCCCGCGCCCCTGAATTTCACACCCCGTCATCGCCGAGGCTGGAAACGACGCCGATATCGCTGCATTTGCCAATGAACGCGCCGTCAACGACTCCGACGCATAAAGATCCGCCACATCTCGAACGCGCTTGCCAATCAATTCCCCAGCCCACGGAATAATCGCGCCCGGCGGATCCTCGACCCAGCGATGTGCCGTCGCCGATACTGCGACGCCGTACTGCGTGCGCACATACGTCCAAAATATCCCGACGACGACATCGCATATCTGCGCATCGTCGGGCACCATCTCTCTCAATCTATCGATGATTGTCATGATTTGTTTTTTTTTGTTTTTTTTGTTTTTTGTGGGGGAACCAGTCCCCCCACGCCCCCCGCCAAAGGCGATCGCACCGTGGCGTTGCCACGGCAGCCTTTGGCCGTGTTCGAGGGAAAATGGGCGGGGGCTATAGATGCGCGTTATTGGGCGACGACGGGCGTTCCGGCGGGAGCTGAATCGTCGACAGGGCGGTCGGGATTCTGCAAGCTCAAATCGGTCGCTTCGCCATCGACGAGATTGCCGTTTGCATCGACGCCACTGTTGGCGGGATGCCCGTTGGCTTCGGGGGCATTTGCATCGGGGGCTCCTTCGACGGGGACTTCTTCGCACGAGGCGATAATCGGCGAATAGAGCTTGTCGTATTCTTCGTCGCTGAGATTCTGATGCGTGATGACCGTTTCGCAACCGAACGTTTGGAACGCAAGACCTGCATAGCATTCGCAGTAGTCTTTTGCCCATGCTTGATCGACTTCGCCCATGGCGTTGCCCGCTTCGTCGGTGACTTGTAGCGGCGTTTTGCCATCGGCTTCGAATGCCGTGACGGTGAAACAGTTATCGGCGAGTTGTTGCATGAGCGCGTCGCAATCGAAGTCGGCTTTGGGGGCTTCGGATTTGGAGGCAGATGCATCTTGGGCTTGTTCTTGCTCTTGATCCTGTGTTTGGTCTTGCGTTGCCGCCTCGGAACCGCCGCCAAATGTGACCGAACCGCAACCGACTAGCGCAACTAAACCAAATGCACCGAGTCCGAAATAGGCATAATTCTGAAGGCTCATTTTGTTATCTCCTCGAAGGTTAAACATCGCCATGTGAACCTCGTGTTCACGAATATGGCAGTTATACCAAACTGAGCAAGAATCGTGCACAAAAAAAGTCCAAAACGCACGCATGCGCTTTGGACTTAAAAATCGGGGCGACAGGATTTGAACTTGCGACCTCTTGCACCCCATGCAAGCGCGCTACCAGGCTGCGCTACGCCCCGATAATTGGGCTGGCGTCTGAAATCGGGGCGACAGGATTTGAACTTGCGACCTCTTGCACCCCATGCAAGCGCGCTACCAGGCTGCGCTACGCCCCGTCAACAGACGGGCGCCGTATAAATGAGGAAGCGCGTTTTGTCAAGATTTATTTTCATAAGCCGGCGAATTTCTCCCAGAAAATGACCCGAACTCGCGCCAATCGATCGCGATGATTTCACAGTTTCTCACGAGAAAAGCCCGAACTCGCGCCAATCGATCGTTATTTCGTCGTCGTTGCCGTTGCCGGCTTGTGTTGGCGTTCTTCGGGGATAAATCGCGTGTTTCTCATCGTCGCCCCCTTGAGCTGTTTATACGTATTCATGGCATCTTTTGCTCCAATCGAGTCGCCCATCGTCATGAGGGCTTGCGATAGGATCTTATAGGCAGGGCGATACGATGCGTCGTATTTGATGGCCGTGCGAGCCGCGGCGAGAGCTTCGTCGGTTTTGTCGTCGAGCATCTTGAGCACGCCAGCATTCGTATAGGCAATCGCGTCTTTGGGAAGATTGGGAATCGCTTGCACGAAATAATCATTCGCTTTGACGACTTCGTTGAGGCACAAGTGCGACGAAACGAGATTGACGAGGATAGCCGGATTGTTGGCGTCGAGCGCCAAAGCGTGCTCGTATGCGTCGATGGCGCGCGCACAATAGCCCAGCGATCGAAGCGCATTGCCCAAGTTAAAAAGCGACGTTGCACTATAGTCGATTTTCGTCACCTCGATGAGGTCGCGAAATGCATCGGCTGGATGGTTGAGTTTGGCATGTGCCACGCCGCGAATCGTCAAGCCCTCGGCCGTCTCCCCCGTCTGCTCCATCGCAGTCGTCACCGATTGAATCGCACGCGCATAGAGGTGCTTATTCATGTATTCCATCGCCTCGGCATAGGGCCATGTCTCTTGAACGACATCTTCGGTCGCCGCCTGCGGCTCCGACTTCGAACCACATCCGACGAGCGCAAATGCCAACGTCGCACCCATCAAACCCTTCGCCAAAACCGACTTCAGATGAATACCCATATTGCGAAACCTCCACGTTTCATTTTTTCGCTAAATCATCGAAATATTCACGACATGCGCTATATTCGCTAGCGCGATGCCTTCGTGTTTAACGGCACAAAGACCCGCAAAAACCAAACCATTATAAAACAATCGCCTACGATTGTGCCACCATCTATCGATCTTTTTGGCAGTTTCTTGGGGGAACGCATGAAAAAAATCATCTTTTTCGCCTACTTTATCGGACTATTCTTATTGATAAGTTCCTACGTCGCCTTTTCGCAGCTCGATACATCGCTTCGCATGAGCATCGCGACGGCAGAATCGTTTGCCCCCGACCACGTCAATTATATTCGCGTCATCGTGCGCGACCTCGAAACTGGGTCGAAATTCGATGGCTACGATTTGACGACGTGTTGGCGCTACTCGACACAAGACATATCCGCCCCCAACGATCTATGCTCGCCATCAAAACTCCCCGAAAACGGCATCGCAACCGTCGAAGTGCCCCCGCCTCCCTCAGTCCGCCCCAACGCGCTCTGCGTTTCTTTGCACCAAAATGGCGACGAGAAAAAATCGACTTGTATCGATGCGTCGTCGCTCCAATTCGATTCGGCGACCAATCGCGAAATAGAACGCGATATCGTCCTCAATGATGCGTACAAGATTCACAATCACAAAAACGATGCCGAACAAAATACAAATTCACACCAGCCAATCGCACAAAATGCGCAAGCCGACGATTCATCGCCCAACGCGCCAAATGCGCCCAATCCCGGCATTCCCCAAGCCCCCAACGCGCCCAATCCCGGCATTCCCCAAGATCCCGCAATGATTGCCCCCGCGCCCAACGCCGATCGCGGCGACTACAACGTCGTCGTGCCAGGCGCCTTTTTGTCGGGGGCACCTAACGAAATCTTCATCCAAACGATGCGGTCGGGCGAACCAATCACTTCTCCCATCGAAGTTCGCCAAATCTACGGTCAGCCCATCGCCTTCGAAACCCCGCTCACGCCGTCGCCCGCAGGCATTGCGCGATTCTCCTTAACCCTTGATTCTGCTGCCGATTTTGAATTCATCCAAGACGCCCATTCGTTCTATGCGTCGTTTTCGGCCAACGACAAGCCGCTACACATCTCGTCGGCGGCGCTCATCACCGAGGCTCACAGCGCACGCGTGACCGTCACGCCATTTGGAAACGCCGACCGCGTCGTCACCGACGTCTTCGACGGGCAAGCCTGGATCGCCCACCGCGAAGACGCTTTGCCCAACAATCGAACGCTAGTTATCAGCCGCGAACGCCTGAACTACGACGTCCCAAAAATCCTCTATTTCCGCTTCAGCACGTCGTTGTTTACCAATGTCGACGCCTCGCAAACCGCCGCCATCATCGTCGCCCCCGGCGAAATCTCCACCGCACGCCAAGCAAAAATCGCCCTCGACGAAGCCATCTACGCCGGCTACACCCAACTCGTCCCCTATTTATCGCGCCTCGATTCGCTCCACGCCACCGCACACGCCGGTGTTCGCGACCTCGCTCTTGCCTACCTCGCAATGGCACACGATTCGGAAATTACACTTAAAAAGCGAACAGAAATCGACGAACGCGCCGATTTTGACGAATTAAAAAAGAAACAAAAGTCAATCGCTAATATAATATTTGTAGTCTGGTTTGCCCTCGGCGCCTTCATATTCATCGCCCTCGCCGTTTCACACGCCCGCGAACGCCGCAACGCGCTAGGTGCCGCCGACTCAGCCGCTACCACCAAACGCGCCCTACAAATCGCTCTACTCGTCGTCCTCCTCATCATACTCGCCGGTTCTCTCTACTATATGATGCAAATCGTATAGCAATGATGCAAATTGTATCAGCGATACATGCCTTCTCTTTTTGGCGCTGGCTATTGGCATGCGCCAATACGCCCGCGTCTCGGCTATGTGCTCGTTTCACTTCGCGCATACGCCTCGTTTTTGGGCTATTTCGCCCGTTGGGCTCAATACGCCCGCGT
>SFMP01000179.1 GCA_004554395.1 Myxococcales bacterium
AGATGTCTACTCCCCCTCGCCAAATTTCTCACATCTGCCGTAGGCAGATGTCTACTCCCCCTCGCCAAATTTCTCACATCTGCCGTAGGCAGATGTCTATTCCCCCTCGCCATTTATGGAGAGGGGGTGGCCGACAGGCCAGGGGTGAGGTCTATTCCCCCTCAAACCCAACATTCATCAAGAACAACATCTTATCTTGATCGGTGAGTTTTAACGCCGCCGCCTTTTCGGGCTGCGGCGTGTGATACATGCGAATGACCGTAGCCAAGCCCGCGGCTGCGCAATAAAGCGCCGCATTCTCTGAAGCCGTTCCCGCATCGATACCGCGCACTAATGCCGCCTTTTCGCGAGCCTCGGGCGTATCTTCTTGCGCTGCATGATTCGAAACGAAGATCAATTCCAACGGCGATTCATCGTTCATGCGAAGATCGGTATCGACGACGCGCGTCAGCTGGTGCGCCTTAAAATCATACAAATACGCCCCCTGCTCAAACGCGACGTATATCGACACGCTCTGTTTATTGCGCGAGCTCGGTGCCGTACGCTTGCCATCTTCGCGGTTGACGCCGTTTGCCGACCACAACAAATTCGACAAATCTTGTAGCGATATCATCTCATCGGTAAAACTGCGAATGCTACGTCGATTTTCCAAAGCCTTCGTAATCGACACATCGACGGCGATGGGCTTGGGCAAGGCGATCGTTTCGGCACCGGCGACGACGGGCGTCGCTTCGCCTTTGGCCGCCTCGGGCTTTGCCTCGGCACCCGTGCAAACCGAATTATCCACCTTCGCTTCGCATGCGCATTCGGGGCAATTCTGCGCACATCCCGAAAACGTCAAAAACACCAATATACTGACTATACCAAGAGTTTTACGCATTATCGTTAAGCTCCTAAAAATTTTTAGCTCTTCGCGAACACAAAAAAAGCGGTCGCAATACGACCGCCGCTATCTAAAAAACTAGCCTGCTTTGCCAGGAAGCCACTCGCAGTAGCCTTCTTTCCATTCACCCGTCGACGGATCTTGTTTCGGAGCTACCCATTGACGATCGATCGAGCATTTGCCCGACTCGTTCGTGCTCGGTGCCCAAGATTTACAACCCATAAACGTAAACGACATACTCGCTATGACGAGCATCGCAAAAATCAAGCCTTTATTCATTTGACCCTCCAAGATGATGGTGTCTTTGTCGTCGCTGGCGACATCAATCAATCGCTAACGCATCGTCTATTTACGAAAGCGTAACACATATTTGCGTAAATTCGCATTTTACGCAAGCAAAACTTGTTCTTCGCTCTAGCCACGCCATTTCGCCCATGGGGTTCAAGCACTTTGGCGCGGCTATCGCCATCTACACCCCTAGCCTTGCGGGCGACGTCGACCGCCATTGCCCGATCGACGTCCTTGCCCACGTCCTCCGCGTCGATCGTCCGATCCATCATCGCGGCGGTCACGACGTCTATCGTCGCGCCCGCGATTCCGTCCATCGCGGCGATCATCGCCGCCGCGCCTCGGGCGTCGACTCCCCTCGTCACTCCGCAAACTGCGTTCTTCAACGGCTTCATCATAGCGCGGCGGAACCCCCATCGGGCAAGCCTGACCCAAATCCCTCAATCCAACGGCCCAATGCAATACGCCGCGCATCGCGGCGACAAACGACGCCTGATCGGTCACTTGGTCTGCAAAAAGCGTTGCACAATAACCGATATCCGACAAATCGTCGAATACGCCCGATCCCGCACAACCGCCTACACCCATCACTTTTTGCGCTTCGATGCTCAATTCGTTATCGATCCGACGGCGATAAACCGCCAGCGTATCGACGCAATCGAAGCCGCGCCCGCGGCTATCTTTCGCACTATAAACGCGATCTTTCATTCCCTCATCGCGATTGTATACGTCGCGCGCTACGACAATCCCACCGCGCTGATGGAAATAATCCAATACCGATTCCGCCGTCGGGCATTCCCCTAAACTTCGCCACGATTCCGAAACATATTCATCGTCGACTTGTGCCGGATACGCCGTCACGCGTCCGATATCCGTCTCTAGCTCCAAACCGACGATGACTAAATACCCTAGGCGGCGCGCCGTCTCGACATACTCTCGCGATCGCGAACTCGTCGCCCTATCGGTTATACCTATACCATCTAAATGCGCACGGCGCGCCGCCTCGATGAGTTCTTCCACGCCAAATACGCCATGCGCCGTCGACGCACTATACGTAAAAATATCGATCAACATAACAACGATAAATCCCTATTCTCCGCCACGACGGGCGTCGACGGCGCACAAATGCGCCATATTCCAATACGCAAGCACTCGACGCGACAAAGGCGCCGATACATGCCCACAAAACGCGCCGTCTTTAGCACAAATGCAATGCATTTAGCAATTCATGCCAATCAACATACATCCACACGCCCACTTCATTTTAACCCTACCACTCCCACAACCTTATGATATATCCCATTCCCGTCGTGTGAGCGTTTTCTTATTCCCCCCCCAACGCTTAACCCACTGCCCACTAAAAACTTAGCCTAAATTCCAAACCCACATTCCCCCAAACCCATTGCTCACTAAAAACTAAGCCCCAAACCCCAAACCAATTCCCCTCCCTCACGGCCGAAGGCGATTGCGCCCATGGCAACGCCATGGGGCAATCGCCTTCGGCGGGGGGCGTGGGGGACTGGTCCCCCACACACAAAAAAAAATAAAAAAAGAAAAGAAAATGAAAAGAGAACTGAATGTAACGATAGGAAAGCGAGAGTTTGCATTTGAGACTGGCGTCTGGGCGCCGCAGACGAATGCATCGGTTGTTTTGCGATCTGGCAAAGCTGTACTTTTGGTGACGGTTGTCGCGGGTGCAGAGAATCCCGAGCAAGATTTTTTCCCGCTTACGGTGGAGTATCGCGAGCGTTATGCTGGAGCGGGTCATATTCCGAATGCGCCGGGTCGGCGAGAGATGCGCAGCACCGATGCCGAGACGTTATCGAGTCGTCTCAACGATCGGAGTTTACGTCCGTTATTCCCTAGTGCTTACAAGCGTGAAACGATTGTGACGATTATGGCTTTTTCGGGAGACGAAGATCTCGACATGCCGACGGCTGCGCTCAATGCGGCGAGTTTGGCGTTGATGATGAGCGACATTCCGTGGGATGGGCCCGTCGTCGGCTTGCGTATTATTCGAAAAAACGGTGAATTTATTGCATTTCCTACGAAAGAAGACTGTGATGAAGCCGATATGAATTTCGTCATCAGTGTTTCGCCCGAGGGCATCATCATGGTCGAGGGTGGGGCGCAAGAAGTATCGGAAGACGAGCTCATCGAATGTATAGATTTTGCCGAGGCGACGGCGCGTCCGATTATCGAGATGCAGCGGCAGTTTGCTAGTGAGCATGGCAAGGAAAAGCTACCGATAACCGAGGCACCAGCCGATCCCGAGCAGCTTACGGAGTTACTCGAAGCGGTGGTGCCCGATGTCGTGCGGGCGTTACATCGGGGCGACAAGCGCGATCGAAACGGCGAAATCGATGCGATTAAGCAGAATTTATTTGCACAAATCCAAAAGATTGCCGAAGAAAAATCGCTTCCCTTTTCAAAATCGCACTGGAACGAGGCGTTTGAGCATATCGTCAGAAATGAGGCGCGTTCGATGATCCTTTCGGGTCATCGATTTGACGATCGGCGGCTCGATCAAGTACGTCCGTTGCAATGCGAAGCGCATCCGTTGCCGAGTGCGCATGGATCGGCGTTTTTTGCGAGGGGGCTGACGCAATCGCTATCGACGTGTACACTGGGCGGTGTGCGCGATGCATTGCGAAGCGAGAACATGTTTGGATCGCGCACAGACAATTTCTTTTTGCATTATAATTTTCCGCCCTATTCGGTAGGCGAAGCCAAGGGACAACGTGCGCCGGGGCGACGAGAAATCGGCCATGGCATGTTGGCGCAACGCGCATTATCTGCAGTCATTCCTCCTCAATCCGAATTTCCTTATACAATTCGACTCGTTAGCGATATTTTATCCAGCGATGGGTCATCTTCGATGGCGACGGTATGTGCCGGATGCATGGCGCTCATGGATGCAGGCGTTCCCATCAAAGCTCCGGTAACGGGCATTGCGATGGGGTTGATTTCCGAAGGTGGACAACATGCAATTCTCACCGATATCGTCGGCGATGAAGATCACTTGGGCGATATGGATTTCAAAGTTTGCGGAACGAAGAACGGGGTCACGGCGCTTCAGATGGATTTGAAGATCGACGGATTGCCGCGAGAAACGCTACGCGAGGCGCTCGAACATGCAAAAAGGGCTCGCCATTTCATCCTCGATTTCATTTTGCAGACGATTCGAGCACCGCGCAAATCGATTGCCGACAATGCCCCGAAGATCGAAATATTGCGCGTGCGAAAAGCCGTCATTGGCGATGTCATCGGAGCGGGTGGAGCCAATATCCGAGCACTCATGGAGCAGACGCATACGCAAATCGACATCGACGACGATGGAATCGTGCGCATTTCGGGGATCGATCCCGTCGACGTCTACACGGCGAAAAACGCCATCATGGCAAAGAACAAGCGTTTAGCCGTTGGCGACATCGTCCAAGCCTATGTACTCGTCGTCAAAGCCCCATTTGTCCGCGTCGAACTCGTCCCTGGAACCGAGGCTGCGCTCCATTTCCGCGATTTCCGCAATCAAACCGACGATGCATTTATCGAAGACAAATACCGCCCTGGCGATATCATTGCCGTTCGCATCCTTGGCGCCGACGATAGGGGCAATATCCGAATCGAACAAGCATAGACGCGATACGATATAGGTCACGACCATGAAAAAATACGCTATTCACCGACGATTCAAGCAACTTGCGATCGGGGCTTTGTTCAGTACCATAGCTCTCGTGGCAATGCCTGCTTGCATCACGCAACATCATCCGCAAGAAACGGGGTCGCATGCGGGGCAAACGCCCAAAAAAGCCGATAAATCGAGCACTTCATCGCCGGCACAAAACGTCCCCATGGCGAGCGACGAGCTCCCCGATGTCACGCACCAACCCGATGAAAAGCCACTTCTACGATTGGCGATTATCAGCGATATGAATGGTCGCTACGGTTCCGATCAATACGATTCCGAAGTCGTCAAAGCCATCGATATGATCATCGAAGACCGACCCGATATCGTCATCAATGCCGGCGACATGGTCGCCGGGCAAAGAAACAAGCTCAACTATCGAAAAATGTGGGTCGGATTCCATACCAACGTCACCCAACGACTCCTCGACGCCAAAATACCCATGGCCCAAACACCGGGCAATCACGACGGTTCGGCTTATCCGCGCTATGCAAACGAACGCGAAATCTACATCGACGAATGGAACACCCACAAACCAGAACTCGATTATGTCGACGATGCCAATTATCCGCTCTACTATTCCTTTACTCTAAACGACGTCTTCTTCATTTCACTCGACGCCTCGACGCTCGATCCGCTCGACGAAGCCCAATACACATGGCTCTCGCAACAACTCCAAAATAACCCCACTTCTCACCGTCCCATCGTCTTTTTCCACGTTCCACTCTTCCCCATCACGACGATTAAACCGACCGAGATACTACGCGACAATCGCCTCCATCCGCTATTTGCAAAAAGCGGTGTCCAGCTCGTCATCACGGGGCACCAACAAGCCTATTTCCCTGCAGCCCTCCATGGGGTCATCTATCTCCATGCCGGCGCCTTAGGCGGCGGCCCGCGCCCCGTCCGACAAAACGACGGAATCGCCCCAAAAACGCTCACTTTTGTCAATATCTATAAAAACAACCCACCCTATATCGATTCACACCTCGTCAACGGCGAAAACGGCAAGCACTTCAACCACAATCTGCTACCAACCTACATCGTCTTCGGAAATCACATTCTACCGCGCGTCGATATTTCGCTCGAAAATGCTGAATTTGCCCGCGATTACATGATTTCTCCCCACATGCCCAAGATCCAAATGCTCACACTCATCGAAGCCCTCAAAGCAAACGATGGCGACTGGAGCCGCATTCCTTCTTGGACTCCAGCCACCGCGCCACAAGATTTATCCAACACTGCCATCGACACAGTCCCCGATACCGTCGTCGATTCTGCCGCAGACGCCGATCCTTCACTTGGCGAATAATTCCATGTTCCCTCCAAAAACGACTCGACTAGCACGCCTCATCGACTTGCTAGGCAACGCATTCCTACCAAAAACGACTCGACTAGCTCTTCTCATCGCCTTGCTAGGCGTCGCATTCACTTCGTGCATCGACGAAGAATCGCCCGATTTCCTACTCTCGACGCAAGTCAATGCCCTCAGCCATATCCTCATAAAATCCAAAACTTGCGACGAAAAAACGAAGAATCTTCGAAACTGGATCCAAACTCGCGAATCTATCCTCAACGCACAGCGCGACGATTTCCAATCCCGATGCGCCTCCAATAAACCTTATTATATGCAATGCATATCCTATCACATGCTCGTCTCGGCAAAAGTCGAAACGGCAATCTCATCGTGCCCACCCACCGAAGATCTTTCAAATGCCGTCGAACAACTCAATCGAATTGCCTACACAGGCGTTCGAATCCTCCCCACCGCGAAATGACGCATTGACAGCGCCACGCTTTTTGGGCTAGAAAGTCGCGCAATTTTGGCTTATCCAGATTCGCCAAAAATTTTAGGAGTGCATCATGGCCATTAAAATACGTAAGAAAATCGAAGAAGAAAAAGTCATACAGGCAGACAACCCAGAAGTTCTGCCTCCCGAAGGGCAACAAGAGCAACAAGCTCAAGCCGAAGATGTCGCCGCCGAAGTCAAAATCCCCGGCCTCGACGACAAATTCCTCGCGACATCGGGTTCTGTCCTTCAATGGCTCATGGAACACCGACGCATGGTCATTCTCGCCTCGTGCCTCGTCATCGTCGCAGCCTTAGCTGTCATCGGCGTCAAATACGCCCGCGAAGCTTCCATCACGTCGAAAAGCGAAGTTCTTACACAAGCATTCGTCACCTACGATGCTCTCACGACGGCAGAAGCCCAACAATACGAAGAAATGCGACGACAATACCTCGCTCAGCAAGGCATTGCCGCCAATACGACCGAAGTCCTCAAATCGACCTATACCGTCCCCAACGATAAGATGCGATTTGTCGCCATCGAAAAATACCTCGCCGAAAAGCTCCCCGAATACGCCGGCAACGAAATCGGAACGACCGGAAAACTCATGCTCGCTGGCGCTCAAGCTCGACTCGACCACGCCGCCAATGCCAAAACGTCCTACGATGCCGCAAGCCTAAGCCAACAAGACGACATCAAAGTCTACGCCAAACTCGGTCAAGTCGAATTGCTCCTCAACGACGCCAAATTTGCCGATGCCATCGCCATCCTCGACGAAATCATGGCAAAACACCCCGGCATGAGCGCCTTCGCCACGCTCGAAAAGGGCAGAATACACGAAATGGCTGGCGAAACCGACAAAGCCATCGCCGCATACGCCCTAGTTTCTCGCGAGCTCGGAAAAGACAGCGACAAAACTCTCGCCATGTCGCGACTCAAATACCTCACCAAAGATTGGGAAACCTACATCACACCCGCTGTTCCAGCACAAAACAACGTGCCACAGGCCGCACTATGACACCAAAACGCGCAGTATTCACTACATGGGCGATTGCCCTAGCCCTACTCTCGGGCTGTGCTACGCAATCGACGCACCGAGAAACTGCGCCCGTGCCGCGCAGCGCACAATACACACTCACCAGCGACTGGGTCTACCCCATCAAACTCGGCTTCGGCAAATACCTGGGTAGCTACCCCCTCGAACTCGGCGCCGTCGCCGCCCAAAACGGCGTCACCTACGTCGCCTCATCGCTCGGGCGCGTCATCGCCATCGACGAATCCAACGTCAAACCACTCTGGGACATCTCACTCGATATGCCCGTCACCGCCGGCCCCGTCCTCACCGCGCAAGCCGTCTACGTCGCTCTCTCAAATGGCGACGTCGTCAAGCTCAAACGCACAAACGGCGACGAAATCTGGCGCTTCTCTACCGGCGCCGCCGTCGAAAACTCCCTCTCCGTCACCGACGGCATCGTCTCATGCGTCAACGCCAACAACCGCATCTTTGCACTCGACGAACGCACCGGCTCGCTCATCTGGCGCCGCGAACGCCCGCGCAGCAACGAATTCAGCATGTATGGTCAACCGTCCCCACTCATCGTCGACAACACCGTCTATGCTGGCTTCTCCGACGGCTTCTTCGTCGCCTACAACCAAACAAACGGCACTGCCCTCTTCACGCGCGAACTCGCTCCTAAAGCCCGTTTCAAAGACCTCGACGTCCAACCCGTCAAAGTCGGCAACGCCATCTACGTCGCCTCCTCATCGGGTGGCCTCTACGCTCTCGCGGCCGACGACGGCAAAACGCTCTGGCAACGCGACATCTTCGGCATCAGCTCAATTCGCGCTTTTCAAGATAGCCTCTACGTTTCTTCGCAATCTGGCATATTCCGCCTAAGAAAAAACACCGGCGAAACTATCTGGCAAAATATTATTCGCGACGGCGCGCTCATCTCACCCATCGCACTCGGCAAGCGCTACATCTACGCCTCTGTCCAAAAATTCGGCCTCGTCATCCTCGACCGCATCGAAGGCGACACGCTACACATCATCGACAACGGCTCCGACTTCACCTCCGCACCACTCCTCCAAAACGGCGCACTCACCCTACTCTCCAACCGCTCGACCGTCTACCGCTACACCGTCGACGACACGCCGATCTAATCGTCGCTTTTTTTGGGGGCGCCGCTATGTGCTCGGGCGGCTTGCAGCCACCCTTGCGCGCATACGCTTGCGCCGCGCGGCTATGTGCTCGGGCGGCTTGCAGCCGCCCTTGCGCGCATACACCGCGCCTTTTTAGGGCGCAAGCATTCCCCAATGGCGAACACTTCGTTGCCCTATTCTACAAAAAGCCGCACAACGTTCGGCTTCAAAAAAACAGAAAAAAGCCGCACAGCGTGCGGCTTCGATAAACAAGCTCGCGTTCCATGCGCAAATCTTCTAAAAAAGCCGCACAGCGTGCGGCACAGAAAAAAGCCGCACAACGTGCGGCTTTTGATTAATCATCTCCGTTTCGCTCGCGTTCCATCCGCATTTCCTCGATGATTTGGTCGAACACGTAATCGCAGACATAGTCGAAGATGTATTCGGGATCGAGCGCATAGCGCGCCCCCACCGTTCCCGCCTTTGGTTTGCCGTCGAGCGTCGATCGCTGATCGATCTCGCCATTTGTCTTCTTTGCCGTGTCTTTTTCGAGGGCTAGCGTCGGATTCGTTCCCGATCCGAACGCATTTTTAACGCGCGTTTCGAGCGATTCGGCTTCTTGCTCTTTCATATCGACCGAGCTACCCGAATTGAAGTGGCTCGTATGCAAGAGTTCGTGCGCCAAAAGCCCTAATCCCTCGGCCGATGAGAAGTTGAGCTTATCTTTGCCCAAGAAGATGCTATGGCCAAGCGTAAAGGCGTGCGCCCCCATTGCCTCGGCAGCCATTGCCGAAACAGGACCCGTATAAATCTTGATATTCGACAAATCGAAGCCCAAGAACGGCGTCAACTTTTCTTGTACGCTACGCGGCAACTGAATCGCTTCGCCTTTGAGTTTCGACTCGATGTGATCTTTGCCCATCTTCCCCGTCTTGATGAGCGACGTTGTATCGGCGGCATAGCGACGCGTATCGCGATGGCTTTCCATCCAATCCGAAATCGCACCAAGCGCTTCGGTATGCGGGTTATCGGAAGGTTCGCGGCGTTGCGCAGAATCGAGCCCCGCGCCGCCGACCTTATCGCTCTGACGCCCCTTCACCGATGGATCGAATTGGTTTTCGATGATCTTGACGAGTTCGTAGTTCGCACCGCGCAAATCCAAATCGCCAAACGATTTACGCAACGGCGACTTGTCTTTGTTCTCGCGCATCTTAATGCCCGATACGCGATACAACGACGGCAAAAACTCATTCGCCTCCGCATTGTCTTGCGAAAATCGAATGCGCTTAAACAGGGGTTGCGCCGAATTTCCAATCGCTTGCTTGCCGACGGGGAAGCCCATATCGCCGCGAACCGAAGGCATATAGGCGAGTTGGCGCACATCGCGCAAAATCTGATTCGTCCGCTTGGCATGCATCGATTGGATCGTCGGCATCTGAGCCGCATTGGGCGCAGCCTTATCGGCGACGGTCAACGCACGACCGACGTTATTGGCATATTCCGATCCTGCTTTGGGCGCATAGATACCGACATCGCCCGACAAAGCACTTTGCGCCACCTGGCGAATTTTCTGCATATCGTCGAGCGCTTTGGCGAATGCTCTGCGGTCGCGCGTCTCAAATACGGGCGTTTCGACGGCAAAATCGAGCGCTTTGAGCATATCTGCTGGCGTCTCGGCATAGTGTTCCGATTGCTCGAACTGCATCCGCTTTTGCTCGAAGAGCATGCGAGCATCGAGATATTGTGCTCGCGCCACTTCTTCGTTCAAATCGCCATGCAAACCGGCATTTCCTGCTTCTCTCGAGATTTCGGAAAGCAACCCGATTTGGCGAACGATCTTGTCGATCTCGTTGGCGCCGGCTTTGGCGGCTTGCGAACGCGATGCCATCGCCATCAACGCAGCCTTAGTTGCTGTGGCGCGTTCGATCACCGACTCGGCTGTCTCGTTGCCATCGACCGCTGCAACGGCTTTATCGATACCGCGTGCGAGCACATCGAAATCGCTCGCTTGAATATCGGCTTTTGCCGCTGCCAAAGTCTTTTTATAGACATCGGCGAGCTTTTGAGATTGCGCAACGATCACGCGACGCGCCGCCTCGCGGATACCTTCGAGCACATGCGCTTCGACCGCGGCACTGTCGCGTTCTGCCGCTTTGCGCTCGGCTTCGTGCATCCGGCGCGCACTTTGTTCGGCATAATCTTTAGCCATCTTGAGCGATGCATATAGCGAAGCCCCCGGCTTGTCGATCGAACGCACTTGCGCCCTGCTCACGGCCGATTCGACGGCGCGTTCCTGCGCCAATACTTGCGATTCGCCATCGACAGAAAGGACTTCGGGCTCGACGTGATTCGCCACTTGCAATGCATCGATGAGCGATTGACGCACCGATTGGGCATCGCTTTCGAGCTCCGAAACGCTCTCTGCCATTTCGAGCCCTTGCGCCCATACGCTCTCCGACATACGCTCTTGGAGCTTATGCGCTATCGCAACGCTCTCGGGGGCTTGAGCCGAAGCCAAATGCGATACCGCGCCTTGGACGATTTCGACATGGCGCATATCCCATGTGCCGCGGTCTTGCGACAACAAGCGATCGGCTAATGCCTCGTAATTGCGCATCAAAACGCGATCGCGTTCCGTCGTCGACTGGGGTTTAAGAGCCACAACATCGTGCGACTGACCCAAACGCGACCGTATCTCGCCAATCGCACGCTCGACGCGATCTTCGCTATACTCGCCTCGCAAATAACCCAAATAAAGTCGATCAAATGCCTGCGAAAGTTCGATATCCTGCGCATGCAATCCACCCGATAACTCGCCGCGTAGCGACGACAACTGCGACATGATTTCCGTTCTGCGTTCCGACATGCGATACCTCTCTAACGATATGTTACACTTGAATCTTATGCGTCAAATGTCTCGGACTCTCTATATTCTCTATACGCGCCATCGGCTCTACGCCATAAACTACTCGCGCGTTCAACAAACTACTTATGCAAAATCAAATCCTAGCAGTCAAAAAAGTGCTCTTTTGCGCGATTCGCGCCTCCAAAGTCGTCGGATTCAATCGCCAGCCAAATCTAGACTCATATCCGACAGATCTAAATCGTTATCTGGCGATAATCGTCGGCACTTTCCGAAAATGTGACGACGTCGCCCGGGGCGAGCGAGCATTCCCATAGTCCACCGTCGAAAAAGAGCTTGTGCTGGCGCCCCTCGACGACTATCGACAAATCTTCGTGCGGATCAAACGTCCCCTGGCGCAAAGCACCCTCGTGGGCTATCTCGCGGACGCAATAAGCCGCCATCCGATCGGAGCAATCGATCGTTGGCCCACCCGCCGATCGAACCGCACCATGCGATCCGATAGCCGTCGAAACCCATACCCCCGATGAACACTGAAACTCACGCGCCCCACGAAACGACAAAATGTAACGCGATGCGCGAGCTGGGTTTTCTTGCGAAAACAAGACATCGTTGAGAATCGAACGACCGACTTGCGTCCCGTTGACGCTACAACAAAGCCGCATACGGCTATCGATCCGACAACTATCGCCGATGTTGTGCGATTGAGCGAGGAAGACGTCGTAATCCGAGGTGCATAGAAAACCGCGACTCGATTCTGGAAACATTTTGAGACCGAGAACTGGCGTCGTGCCAGCAAATCGCGCCGTGTCGAGTTGCGTGCCATCGCCACCGAGCGCCACTATCCAATCAAACGTAGCAATATCATCGCTTAGAGCGGCTCGCGCGATCTTTGTCACGTCAAAGCCCGCCTCCGACAGATGGCGACAAACGTCATCAAGACGCGCTGTCGCCGCCATGCGCCGATTTTCGTGCGCGACGCGATGCGATGCATCGCCCGCATTACAACTGCGCACGCGATCGGCAAAGACGAGGGCGACGCGTTTTTCGAGGCAAAACGGCATGGCGCACTATCCTTTTTTGGGCTTGCTAGGCTCGATATTGCGCGGCGACGCGGCTTCGGCAATATCGAGGTGTTTTTCTTGTCGGATATGCCCACCGCCATGATGCGAGGCGCGTTTGCACGCCGAAATGCTGAAATCTTCGGGCAAATACGGGCGCAAAACTGGTGGAATGTCTTCTTTACGACTTCGAAGGTAATCTTCGATGAGGCAAAGCGCCGACGCCTCGGGCGAAATATTCGCCACCTCGGTCATGTATCGGAACAAAAGCGAAACCCAGCGCGTCTGCGATATGCCTTGCGTCGCATGAGATTCGACATAAATCCATTGCGCTAAGTCGTTGAATTTAGCGAAATAATCACCTGCACAAATGCGATCCACACTCGTCGGATAGTTGGCATTATTGACGAGAACGTCGTAATAGCGAGCAAAACGCTTAAACGCCGTCAACTCAGCAAAATCCATCGTGGGCGTTTGCAATACTTCGTATGGCGGGATCGAAGAAAAGACGAGCCCCCATTCGTCGGCACGAAAATCGAGAGGTGAACCGCGCAATCGCTTGAGAATTCCGAGCTGAATTTCTTGAACTCCCGATGATTTGAGGCGCTCGAAACCCGCGGCAAACTCTGCAAACGTTTCGCCAGGCAAACCCGCAATGAGATCGGCATGAATATGGACTCGCGTCGACTCGCGCATGATCTTGAGGTTTGCCAAAAGCCTGTCGGCATCGAGGCGACGCGATATGGCTTGCGCCACGTGCGGCGTCAACGTTTGAACGCCAAATTCGATTTGAATTGCCCCAGCCGGATAAGCCGCCATCGCTTCGAGAAGCTCAGCGGGGATTTCGTGCGGTACCATTTCGAAGTGAAGCGATACTGCGTCTTTGTAGGGCATGAAAAAGGCTAGGATTTCGAGCGCTCGGCTGAGCGATGCATTGAGCGTTCGATCGAGGAATTTGAACGATCGAGCTCCGCGATCGATGAGGCGTTTGAACGATTGGAAGAGCTTTTCGAGCGAGAAATAACGCAGCGGTTTATCGCCCGAGCTCAGGCAAAATGCACAGCGATAAGGACATCCACGCCCTGTTTCGACGTATAATATTCGGTGTTTGAGGTCGTCGTCTGTATATTCTTCATAGGGAAGGACGAGGCTATCGACGTCGGGTTTTGGCGCATAGATCACTTTGCGATCGAGGAGATCGGCATATTCGGGATATTCATCGACCGCCGCCGCGCGCCCACACAACGCGTCTACACAAAGCGCCGAAAACGCTCGCTCGCCTTCCCCACATATCACGACCGATGCCGAAGCAAATAACCCATCGCTCATGCGATCCTCGGGCATCGCGACCTCGGGGCCACCGATGAATATCCGTATTTCGGGCCGAGTTTTGTGGATCGTTTCGGCGAGCTGGCGCATGAAGGGCAACGACCAAAGATACACGCTTAAACCGATGATTTTTGGGGATTTTTGCAAGATTTCATCGGCAGCCTCGACTGGATCGTTTTGTATCGTAAACTCTAACGACTCGGATCGATCGTATACGCGCGGGCTGAGATTAGCTCGCAATGTCTTGAGCGCAAAAGCGACATGAGAATAGCGTGCATTACACGCGACGAATATGATATCTGCCATTACGGTGCCTTTTCGATGAAACATAAACGACATATCGATGTGCTCAAGTGGCTCGTCTTGAGTCGCGGCGCATACCTTTACCATGTTTATGCGACGATGTGACATTTCTTCGAAAAACCGACGCAATTTCACCTATGTGGAATGCGTTTGCATCGATTGGGTACAATAAGTTAGAATCAAGCCGTATTTTTAACAGCACATGAGGAGGTGCAGATATGTTTGATGACGATAACAAAAACGGTACACCCGAAAACCCAAACACCGAAGACAAAGCAAACGAAACGACGACTAGCGATGTCGAACAAGAGGCGACAAATGGCGAAGAAGCCAAACCAGCCGCCGAATCGAAGCTCGGCAAAGTCATCCCATTCGATGCCATTGCTGAAGCCAATCTCGAAGTTGCCGACGCCAAAGAAGCCCTCGACGATGCCGTGAGAAACCTCAAGACTGCATTTATCGACCTCAAATCGCAATTCAAACCACTCTTGGCGACGATTAAAGAAGCTGCCGAAGCCATACGCGATACGCGTTCGGCAAATGCCGAAAGCGAAAAAACGGCTAAAGATGGTGGCGACGAAGCGGCGACAGTACAAACCGACGATAAAGCCGAAGAAGCTAAAGTCGAAGAAGCAAAAGCCGACCCGCAAGTCGTCGAAGTGACGCGCGAAACGACCGAAGCGATAACGCAAGGATTGAAAAAACTCAAAGAGAGAATGAGCGCCGAAAAATTGAATCTCGGACACATTATCTCCAACGAGTTCGAATCTTATGCCGATAAACACCTCACCGATGCAGATTATACGATCGATGAAAACGGCAAGCGCGTCGTCAAATTCGATGGCGCCTTTATGCAAACGCACGGCAATGAGATGATTCCTGAGCTCATCAAGGGCACGTTGGGAACTTTCTTCAGAAACATCTTGGGCGATGAAGTCGGCGATGCCATCGATACGACATCGGGCGACGACGAGAAAGCCGATCAAACGGGCGATGCCAAAGACGAGAAAACGACGGACGAACCCAAAGTCGAATCAAATACCAATGAACCGTCGAAGTATAAAGTCCAATTCGATTTTGCAAACGCTTTGGCGAATATGATTCAAAATGCCAAAGTCGTTCCCAAAAACGCCGACGATGCCACCGACGAAGAATCGATCGAGCGATCGAAAATCCTCGTCATCGAAAGTGCCAAGATGACCGAAGACGTGCTCAACGGCAAACCCGTAACCGATGCAACGGAACGCATCGAAAAAGCACTCGAAGAAGCCGAAAAGAAACGCGATCCCGATTATCAAAGCCCCGAAGATATCGAAGCGATCGACGAGAAACATCGTAAAATCCTCGAAATGGCCAAAGAATTCGAACGATCGATGGCAAAACCCGACCATCAAAGCGACGCAAAAGATCCTTCTTTGAAAGATTAACCTACATCGATTGCGCTCTTTCTCTCGGCGATAGCTCCTCTAGGATCGTTTTCCCCCAGGGGTTTGATCGAGCGCAATCAATTCTCGATCCATCGGCATTTTTTTTGAAATCTCCCAGCCGTTTGGATCAATATATATATGCAACCTCGAAGACGCGATGAGAAACCGATCGTTTTTTAATCGCACGCGTGTGCCAAACAAAACCACTTGCGCGACGCATGACCATGGAGGTTGCAAATGAACCAGGAACTGAGAAATCGCTTTTTTACGACGCATTACGATGAAATCAATGCGCTATGCCATCGTGCCACGTATCGCATTTGCCAAATATATGGCTGGGCGATGCGCCACGATATCCACGGCTATGTGATGGAGGGAATCGTGCGCGGAATCGACCGACTCCAAGGCGTCGCTCGTTGGCAAAACTTTTTGTACGTCTACGGCTACAAAAAGGGCTTGTCGGGGGCTCTCGAACTCTTAGGTCTCAAGCGTTGCCGTTCGACGTCGAAAATCGTCGGCATCCGGCTCAAATACGTCACGCCCTATTATTTAGACCAATTGAGCTGGACCCATAGCCCTCGGGCGCATCTCTATGAATGGATCAATACGACGGAATACCGCCTCGAACAGGAGTGCTTTTTCGACCAATTGCGCCCGAGTATCGAGCGCAATGTCTTGGGATTGCTCATGGCCGATAAAACGCGCAAATCGATCGTCGATCGAGCCCATTTAAACGATACGTCGTATTGGCGCATCACGCATAATCTTCGAAAGATGTACGGGCGAGTGACGCGGAATCGGTCGATCGAACACCTCTATGCGAAATCGGCGACGGCTCGATGCAAGTCGTTGAATTAAGCAGTCTTTTTGAATCGAATCGAAGCCCATTCGCCCATCGTCTGCGTTTCGACGACGGCGAGGTTTGTGCCATCGGTAAACGCCGTTTTGACCTCGTCGATCTCTTCGACGAGGATCCCCGAAAGGACGAGAATACCGCTAGGATTCATCGCGGCGACCATGTCGTCGCGGAGCGATTTGAGAACCGAAGAGATGATATTGGCGACGACGAGGTCGTATTGACGTTCGACGTCCCAGAGATCGGTGCGAGCAAAATTCGCAGAAACGCCATTGTCTTGGGCGTTTTGCGCACTGACTTCGATGCAAATCGGATCGATGTCGATGCCATCGACATGTTCAATGCCGCACAAAGCCCCGGCAATCGACAAAACGCCCGATCCGCAACCGATATCGAGCATCGATGAAATCGAATTTTCTTTCGATATTTCGTCGATTTGTCGAATGCAGAGCTGAGTCGTCTCGTGCAACCCCGTTCCAAACGCCATCCCCGGTTCGATGACGATCGTTTTGACGCCTTCGGGCGCCGTAAACTCGCACCATGGCGTGCGAATGGCAATGCGCGGCGAAACCTGGGCAGGCTTGAAATAAGCCTTCCAGCCGTCTTTCCACGAGTTATCCGAAAACGTTTCGATTTGCGTCGTCGTCGAGATGCCGTTTTGTCGAGCGAGTTGTTCGACGGCAGAACGAACTTCCGAGGCCTCGACAGCTTGATCGGCGTTGAAATAGCATTGGAGCGCTTTCGTATCGGGGGGGAGATCTTTACCGTCTAGCGTCGTCGGATCTTGCTCGTTTATCGTCGCCGCACCGTAGGCGTAGAGCGTTGCGCAAATCTCTTGTTCGAACAAATAGCGTTCAAAATGTTCGTCATCGGGGAGTGGATACAAGATCGAAAGGCGAATCCACGATTCGTTGTCCATGGGGGTCATTCCTTTTTGAATAAGATGAGTTAATTATCTTTTAGGCTCGAATAAAATTCGAAGAGTTTCAATAAATCGTCGAAAGCCGCTTTGCGTTCTTCGGGATCGAGGAGTCGGGCGTCGAGAACGATCGCATCGGGACTCGAAAAGACGGGGTATGGATTCGTCGTATCGCTCGGATCGGGGACGAAAGTCGACGACGAAAAATCGACGTATAGCCCGCTTGGGCGGAGCGAATTGTCTTGACCGCGCAGTCGAGAATAGGGCGCGATTTCGTCGAAAAGGCAGACTTTATAGCCTTTATCGGTATCGTAGCGCGCAGCGCGGCCTGCGGCGGGCCCTGCCATTTCGTAGCGGCAAGCGCCAAAAATGCGCGAAAAATCGAGTTCGCCGGCATCGCTAACCCACGATATTTGGGCATAGACGGCTGGGACATCGTCGGCCGAAAGACACGACACGATCATGTTCGCGCCTGGCGGCGCAAGCGGGCACGAAACGACATCGCCTATCGGGTGTTTGGCAGGAGCACAAATCCCATGCCCCGTGAGCGTCGACAAGACGAGGGAGCAATCGACGCGCGCGACGTCGATGAATTCGTATTCTCGATGGATTTCGATTTCACCCCAGACGAAATCGTCGGTCGCGACGTCGCGCGCGGGAAGCGGGGGATCGGGCGGGACGACGATATCGCAAGAGGCGATATGCGCTAAAGCGCATAGGGCAAACGCCAATCGCGAAAAAACAGACCGCGGAACGGGCTTGGTCGAGGGTCGATCGGCGGTTTGAGTTCGTCGATTGGCGTTTGCCTCGTCGTCCCGCGTGGGGTTTTGACTTTGGTTCGATATGGGGATCTCAGATAGATTTGAGCGGCGATTGCAGACGGCTGAGATCTCGTGAAAAATGCGAGTTTTCAGGGGCATGGGCGATCTCCGAGGGGGGGACGGTTTGGGGAACCGTGGTCGATATCGCCATGTGAACGGGGCGAGCAATAGATGATTTGAGCCCAAGTATTTTTGCATTTTATGCAGATATTTTTGGAATTGGCGGCAAGAGCTCCAGATTCGCCCTGATTAATCGAATAATCTTCGGAATTGGTGTGGAGGTCGATCGCCCCGTGCGTGACGACGACGGCGGCGAGTTCGCCGATATCGTCGAGGTGAATATCGCCCGATCCGGTGATTTCGATCATCGTGAGGGATGGGATGGGGTTGTGGCGTCGGACGGAGACGGGGGCATTGGGATTAAAAGCACCGGGCGTGTTGTCGAAGACGTTGTAGATGATGGGGCGATTGGCGCGTGGGTCGGTATCGATGAGGGCTAGAGCTTCGTCGACGTGGAGTTGGCGCGGCAAACCATGGGGCGACAAGTCGCCAGAATCGTCGTATCGATGATGCCAATCGTAGATGCGCAAGGAAATGGGGCACTTACCTGGGGTGAGGACTTGCGGTTCGAGAACGCAAAGCCCAGCGCCCAAGGCGTGGACGATTCGCGGCGGAACTGAGATCAAATCGCCGCATTTGACGGGGCAGAATTGGAGGATGTCTTCGAAACGGTGGGCGTTGTTGGCTGCGTCGTAGAGTTGTTGGCGCGTCGTGCCCGGTTTGATGCCTAAATAGACGCCGGCATTGGGCTCACAACGGAGCACGAGCCATGCTTCCCACTTTCCGCAACAGGCGACGGGCAGCGATCGATCGTCGATATCGGGGTGGATTTGGACCGAGAGATTGCGCTTGGCGTCGATGTATTTGACGAGCAGTGGGGTTTTTTGTCCCCAGGCTTGGCGATGGGCAGAACTGAGCCAGTAGCAGGCGTTATTTTTATCGGCGAGTAATTCGGCAAAAGTGCGATTATCTGCTGCATCGCATATGCTTGGGAGCTCTTTTGTCGCAGAAAATTCCCACGATTCACCGATAGTTGGTGGAAAATTCAGATCGAGATTTGCCTTGATATGGCGCGCAATCGACGTGCCACCCCAAGGGGTGCGCTTGTGATCGGTGAAGTTATCGGAACGGAATTTGACGAAATGGGGAATCATGGACCAAAGCCAATATAGAAGGAAAGCGATGAGTTGGGGGAATGGGGGCGATCGCCCCCGATATCAACGCGCGCGTATTGACCGCTAGGGAAATAGCGCGCGGCGCAACCGTATCGCCCACAGGCGATAGGTGCGCAAAAAAGGTCGCGCGCGTATTGACCGCTAGGGAAATAGCGCGCGGCGCAACCGTATCGCCCACAGGCGATAGGTGCGCAAAAAAATCGTATCGCCCGCAAGCGATAGGTGCGATGTGACCGTATCGTCGCAGGCGATAGCTACAATAAACTTTTTTGTTACACTCTTACACACAAAATGCAAAAGTGACGAATTAATTCTTTATCTGATCGAGTTTTGTTCGGCGTTTTGAGGCATCCTCAGCGAGTTTGTGATAGCGATACTTTTTGATAAACTGGTCGAATTGTTCGTATGCTTCGGCGTCATTTCCTGTTTTTTCAGCCGAGACGGCGCGGTAGTAACGCGTGTTGGCGTCCATTTCGGCGTTGAGGTCGCCGGGCTGGATGCGCGCGAAGAAGCGGCGTGCGCCTTCGAAATCGCTCGTTTGGTAGAGCGCCATGGCGAGGAAGTAGTAGAGTCGCGGGGCGTATGCGGTGCTTTCTTTGAGGCTGAGGCTTTTGAAGAAGGCGTCGCGAGCTTGCTCGAAGTTTTTGTCGTTATAGAGCATGATGCCGTTGTTGAAGGCGTTTTCGGCGAGTTCCCAGCGGATTTGGTCGATGCGATGTGCGAGTAGTGCGCGTTCGGCGGGGTGCGTGATGCGGTCGTTGGTGTCGTTGAAGCTCTCGACGGCCTCTTCGAGTTGGCCGTTTTCGATGCGTTTGAAGATTTCGAACGCGGCGACGGCGCCTTGTTTTTCCTTCTCGTATTCGGCGGCGAGGATGTTTTTTTCATTGATCGTGCTTGTATAAACTTCGTGTTTGAAGCGCAATTCATGATATTTTGCGCTATTTTGTTTGTTTACACCGAAGAAAATTCCGACTGCAGCGACGGCGACGAGGATGCCGAAGCCGACGGTGAGGTAGAGTGCGTAGCGGCGTTCGTTGAGGGCGTTGGTGTTTCGGAGCTGTGTGAGTGTATCGATACATTGCGTTTGAATGTCGCGTTGTTGAGCGAGCAATGATTCGAGTTTGGCGTGGATGGGCGTGGGCGTGTCGGCGGGTTCGGCGGGTGGTGGCGTTTGGCGTCGGCGGGCTTTTTGGGCGGCCAATGAGCGAACCGATGCTTGGGGATCGGTCGGAGTGGCTGGATCGGGGATAGCAGGCGCGTTTATTTCGTCGTCGGTTCGGAGGGCGTCGAGGGGCGAGCCATGTTCGACGGCTGGAGCGGGCTTGAGTGCGGCGATCGATTGGCGTTCGCCCGATTTATTATCTTCGGTGTTTTGGGTCGATTTTTGATTTTTACGTCCCAATTGCGATTGCGACTCGAATTTATCGTCTGATAATTTGGAGTTTAGAGAATCGTCTGTCGGTGCGTTGTCGAGCAAAGGCGACGGCGTTTCGGCAGGTGCGCCGGACGGTTGCGCATCGCGCGCCACGGGGATGAGATCGAGCAGCGAATGGTGCGAGCGCGTCGAAGCGCGAGCTGCGTCGGAGATGAGATCGTCGCCGAGGAGCGACCCCGATGGGGCATCGCCGACAGCGGGCAGATCGACGACCGAGGCCGTCGAGGCGCTAGATCGCTTTCTGCGTTTGAGTTTTGCGGGGTTCATCGTCGTCAGATCGTCCATTTTTTTGCGCTATCCCCAAATCGTTATCGTCGTGTGTCGCGTGAAAAGCATTTATCGCCCCCTACGCCCCAATTCTTTTTGTGCAAGAAGCGGCGGCATGGGCGAAATGTGCGGTCTTTTAACAATACCATGGAAATTAAGCACCTTATTTTTTAACCACGATGCGATGGGATATCTCGACGGGCGAAATCGCTGATCGAGAAGCGACGAAACGACAAAAAGGCGCGGGACTACCGCATTTACGGTTTCCTTTGAAACATCATGTCGGAGGATATCATACCCCCCCAATCCACATAAACCCGTCTATTCCCCCTCTCCATTTATGGAGAGGGGGTGGCCGATAGGC
>SFMP01000180.1 GCA_004554395.1 Myxococcales bacterium
CTGGATTTGGGCGTGCTGCTGTCCAGCTCCATTGAGGTGAAAGAGATCGCAGGCAAAAAGGTGTTCAATGTGGCGGATGGCTTCCTGCTGGCCTGTTTTGACCATGATGTGACCGAGGAAACCGTCAAGGCCATTGCCCAGATGAAGCCCTACTATGCCGTGTTCCGTGACAGCAGTATGGCAAACGACAGCGTAGCCACAAACTTTGAGCAGATTTTCGAGACATATAGCCCTGATACTGTAAGGAAGGTACTGTAATATGAACGATAAGAAGAAAAAAGAACTTGCCATTCGCAGCTCCGCAGCAGAATACCTGACCTTTGTTGCCTCTACCGGTGAGAGCGATGCTAGCTTTGAAATGCGTTATGAGGATGAGAATATCTGGTTGACGCAGAAGATGATGGCGGCACTGTATGATGTGGATGTGCGCACGGTCAACGAGCATATCAAAAAAATCTATGCGGACGGCGAACTGACCGAGCAGGCAACTATCCGGAAATTCCGGATAGTTCAGACAGAGGGCGTAAGGCAGGTCAACCGTGAAGTGACGCACTACAACTTACAGCTCATTATTGCCGTGGGCTTCAAGGTGAACAACCAGCGTGCTGTGCAGTTCCGCAAATGGGCGGGACAGATCGTCAAAGACCATACTATTCAAGGCTGGACGATGGATGTGGAGCGGCTGAAAAAAGGCCATATGTTCACCGACGAATACTTTGAGCGGCAGTTGCAGCAGATTCGGGAGATTCGCCTGTCTGAACGTAAATTCTATCAGAAAGTGACAGATTTGTACGCCACTGCGTTTGACTACGACAAAAACGCAAAGACGACTCGTCTGTTCTTCCAGACGGTACAGAACAAAATGCACTATGCCGTCCACCGTCATACGGCGGCGGAGCTAATCGTGGAGCGGGCAGATGCCAACAAGGAACACATGGGGCTGACTACATGGGAGAATGCTCCGGATGGGAAAATTCTGAAAGCAGATGTGACGATTGCCAAGAACTATCTGAGCAAAGATGAAATGAATTATCTGGAGCGCATTGTGTCGCTCTATCTGGATTATGCCGAGTTGCAGGCCGAGCGCAAAATCCCAATGAGCATGGGAGATTGGGCAAAGCGGCTGGATGGTTTTCTGGAGTTCAACGGCAACGAATTGTTGACCGGGCCGGGTAAAATCAGCGCAGAACAGGCAAAACTCCACGCGGAAACGGAATATGAAAAGTATCGTATCATTCAGGATCGCCTTTTTGAGAGCGACTTTGACCGTTTCCTGATGCTGGAGCAGGAGGTGAACCACAAAGATGAAGTTTAGTTTCAAAATTCAGCAGTATCAGACCGATGCCGTGGATGCCGTGGCTCGTATCTTTCAGGGACAACCTTATAGTGCAGGAGTGTCCTATCTGCGTGATATGGGCAGTCTGTCTGCAAAGCCCCAGCAGTTGAGCCTTATGCCGATGGCCGACGATGTAGTACAGTTGGAATTGTGGGATTTGATCAACGATTCCGGATTCAAGAATGAAGCGCTGCAATTAACCGATGCGGATTTGGTGCAAAATATCCGTGCATTACAGGCGGAAAGCAATATTCATCAGTCAGACGAGCTGGTTGACCCGCTGGGTAGATGCTCTCTGGACATTGAGATGGAGACCGGTACGGGCAAGACCTATGTTTACATCAAGACCATGTTCGAGCTGAACAAGCGGTATGGTTGGAGCAAATTCATCGTTGTTGTTCCGAGCATTGCCATCCGTGAGGGTGTAAAGAAGTCCTTCGAGATTACAGCCGATCATTTCATGGAGTGCTACGGCAAAAAAGCACGGTTCTTTATCTACAATAGCAGCAATCTGAACCAGTTGGACTCGTTCTCCAGCAATTCCGGCATCAACGTCATGATTATCAACACGCAGGCGTTTGCTGCCTCCATGAATGAGGACAAGAACGTGGAAGGCCGCAAGGGTGATGCCGCTGCGAGAATTATTTACACCAAGCGGGACGAGTTCGGTTCCCGCCGCCCGATTGACGTCATCGCAGCCAACCGCCCGATTCTGATTCTGGATGAACCGCAGAAGATGGGTAAAGAGGATTCTGCTACCCAGAAAGCGTTGAAGAAATTCAATCCTCTGTTCACGCTGAACTACTCCGCTACCCACGCCAATCAGCACAACCTGATTTACGTGCTGGATGCGTTGGATGCTTACAATAAGCGGCTGGTCAAGAAGATCGAGGTCAAGGGCTTTGAGGTCAAGAACCTGCGTGGTACAGACAAATATCTGTATCTGGAAAGCATCATTATCTCCCCCAAGAATCCGCCACGGGCAAAGGTGGAGTTGGAGGTCAAACACCAGAGCGGCACAAAGCGGGAATTTCGTACATTGGATGTGAGTGATAATCTCTACTATATCTCCGGCGAGATGGAGCAGTATAAGGGCTTTGTCGTTTCTGAAATTGACCCGATCACTGGCGTTGTGACATTTACCAATGGCGATACCATCCGCAAAGGTGATGTAACCGGCGATGTCTCTGAGGATGATATGCGCCGGGTGCAGATTCGGGAGACGATCATTTCCCACTTTGAAAAAGAACAGGAGCTGTTCAAAATGGGTATCAAGACCCTTTCCCTGTTCTTCATTGATGAAGTGGCTAAATACCGTCAGTACGATGAAGACGGCGATGAGCTTCTGGGCGAGTATGGTAAGATTTTTGAGCAGGAATACATGGCTGTAATGAACGAATATCGTTCTATTCTTGAGCCGGAGTATACTGCCTATCTGAATGCCACCGATGTACATGATGTGCATAAGGGCTATTTCAGCATTGATAAGAAAGGGCACAGCGTCAACAGTTCGGTTAAGCGTGGCACGGATATGTCCGATGATATTTTGGCCTACGATCTGATTCTGAAAAATAAGGAGCGACTGCTGTCCTTTGAAGAGCCAACTCGGTTTATCTTTTCCCATTCCGCTCTGCGTGAGGGCTGGGATAACCCGAATGTGTTCCAGATCTGCACGTTAAAACACAGCGACAGCACCACGCAGAAGCGGCAGGAAGTAGGCCGTGGTCTGCGTCTGTGCGTGAATAAGGACGGAAACCGCATGGATGCCGAAGTTCTGGGGGAGAAGGTTCAGGATATCAACGTCCTGACCGTTATTGCAAGCGAGAGCTACGCCGGATTTGTGAACGGACTGCAAAAGCAGACCGAAGCTGTGCTGTATGGCCGCCCACGCAAGGCAGACATCGACTACTTTGTTGGAAAGACCATCAAGCTCGATGGCAAAACAATCAAAGTGGATGACCGTCAGGCACGGGCTATCTATCAGTATCTTGTCCGCAACAACTATGTAGATGAGCAGGATAACGTCACGCAGGACTACCGGGACGATGTGCAGGCCGGAACGCTTGCGCCTGTGCCGGAGACACTGAAACCTATCGAAGAGGGCGTGCACACGCTTGTGCAGGCGATTTATGACGATAGTGTGCTCAAATCCATGTTCGAGGATGGCAACAAGCCGAAAGTACTGGAAAATCCTCTGAACGACCGATTTGAAAAAGCAGAATTCCAGAAGCTCTGGCAGACCATCAACCACAAATACGCCTATACGGTGGATTTTGATTCTGAAGAGCTGATTCAGAAGTCGATTGTGCACATTGACAGCGAACTGTATGTCAGCCGTCTGCAATATACCGTCACCTATGCCGGGCAGAAAGACACCTTGAATGCTGACATGGTGCGGGAGGGCAGCAGCTTTTATGACGCAAAAAGCAAGACGGCTGTACTGAAAAATACGCATACCAGCCAGGTAGCATATGACCTGATCGGTAAGATTGCAGAGGGCACAACATTGACCCGCCGTACAACAGCTCGCATTTTGCAGGGTATCAAGCCGACTACTTTTGCCATGTATCAGAACAACCCGGAAGAGTTTATTACCAAGACGATTCGTCTGATCAAAGAACAGAAAGCTACGATGATCGTGGAGCATATTACCTATGATACCATCGAGGGCAGTTATGACAGCAGCATCTTTACGGCAGAGAAACACGCTCTGACGATGGACAAGGCTTACAAGGCGCAAAAGGCGATTCAGGATTATGTTTTCACCGATGGCACGGCAGAAAAGAGCGTGGAACGGAAGTTTGCGGAGAATCTGGATGGTGCGGAAGAGGTCTTTATCTATGCAAAGCTGCCGAAAGGCTTCTTTATTCCGACTCCGGTAGGACACTACTCCCCGGACTGGGCAATCGTGTTCCATGAGGGTAGGGTAAAGCACATCTATTTTGTAGCAGAAACAAAAGGTACGATGGAGAGCCTGAACCTGCGGCCAATCGAGAAGTCCAAGATTGACAGTGCCAAGAAGCTCTTCGCAAAATTGTCAGATGGTCTTGTGACATACGACCATGTAGACAGCTATCAGGAGTTGATGAATAAGGTGCTGCAATAACGTGTGATAGGAGAAGAATATGGCAGATTTGCGCAAAAAGGCATCCATGTCGCAGGTCATGGACGATATAAAACCGTATATTACAAAACATTTTATGGCACAATCGACGGTTCTTGAACGAGATATCGCTGCAATCTGCCAGATTCTGCTTCCTCTAGCGCCCTGAAGGGGCGCCAGAATACAGCCCGGGGTAAGCGGAGCGCAACCCCGGGGTGACAAAGAGCCCGTATCGCCGACCGGCGATAGGGCGATACAAGAGCCCGTATTGAGCGTAAGCGAAATAGGGCGACACAAGAGCCCGTATTGAGCGCAAGCGAAATAGGGCGATAGCGGAGCGTATTGCCCGTAGGGCAATAGCGTAGCCAAGAGCCCGTATCGCCACCGGCGATAGGGCGACACGAGAGCCCGTATTGAGCGCGAGCGAAATAGGGCGACAGCGGAGCGTATTGCCCGTAGGGCAATAGCGTAGCCAAAAATAAAAAGAAAAAAAGCCGCTATAAATGAGAAAAGCCACCGGCGGGCGGTGGCTTTGAGCGTTGGGTGCGCTTTGGGTTATTCTTGTTGCGCTTCCATTTCTTTTTCGAGGCGTTCGAGTTCTTCCATTTTGCGCATCATTTCGGCTTGTTGTGCTTCGGCTTTTCGTTGTGCTTCTTTTAGGTCGTCGATTTGTTTGATGCGTTCTTTGGCTTCGGCGACGCGGCCAGGGATGAGTTTATTGGCGTTGGCGTCGTTGGTGAAGTCGACCCACATCTGGCGAGCTTCGTCGATTTTGAGGTAGTATTCTTGGTAGAGGACGATGAGGTTGAATTGAGCTTGTGGGTAGTCGGGGTGATTTTTGATGATGTCGCGGTAGATTTTTTCGGCTTCGTCGAGGTTGTTGAGGCCGCGCGCGGCGACGCCTTTTGAGAGGTATGCTTCGGTGTTGTTGGGCTCGAGAGCGAGTATTTTGTTGTAGAGGTCGTAGGCGAGAGGGTAGTCTTGTACGTTGATGGCGATCCCGGCGACGTTGAGCATGGCTTGAATGTTGGTGGGGTCGGCTTCGACGGCTTTTTTGAACTCTGCGTTGCCCATGGAGACTTCGCCTTCGGCGAGGTAGATGAGGCCCGAAGTGTTGTAGATGGCGGAGAGGTCTTTTGGGATGTATGCCTTTTCGTCGTATTCGTCTTGTGTGATTTTGCCGGCTTCGAGTTGTTTTTTGAGAATGTCGTTGTATTCGGAGTATTTGATGATGGCTTGTTCGCAGACGAGTCGAGCGACTTCGAGGCTGTTCATGAGGTAGTAGATGGCGCTGAGGTTTTCGTAACAATAGATATTGTTGGAGTCGCCTGCGAGAGCGCGTCGGACGTGAGCGACGGATTTTGCGAACATGGCGTAGGCATCTTTGTTTTTGATTTCGCCTTTTGTTTCGGAGCCTTCCATGGAGAATTTTGGCTCGGTGCCGCCGCGTTCTTTTTCGAGGATGTCTTCGCCTTTTTGGCGGTAGAGCATGCCGAGGTTGAGGTTGGCTTCGGGGTTGTAGGGTTCGATGCCCTTGTTTTCGTCGACGACGATGAGCAAGTATTTTTCGGCTTCGTCGTAGTTGCCTTCGTCGACGAGCATTTTTGCGATGTTGATATAAGGGCCCGACATATCGGGGCGCATATCGATAGCTTTGTTGTAGGCGTCTTTTGCGTCTTTGTTGTTGCCGAGTTTTTGTTCGAGCAATCCGACGTTGTACCAGGCTTCGGCGAAGTTGTCTTCTTCTTTTGCCGCTTTTTTGAAGGTATCGATGGCGGCTTGTGGGTTTGTTTTGGCTTGTTTGACGGCTTGTTCGAAGAGCGCGATGGCGCTTTCTTTGACGACGGCGCGTTTTCCGTCGGCGTCGACGGTTTTGGAGGCACCCGTGGGGGATTTGACGGAGGCGGCGCCAGAGGCGGACGAACCACTCGAACCGCACGCCGTCGTAGCGCAAATGGCAAGGGAAGCGAGAGCGACAGGGGCGAGTCGGCGCATAAAGCGATTAAACATAAATATATCTCCTCAATAGCGATTGAAATAAGTGCGAGAAAAGGCGCCATGCCCGTGGTAGGGCATGGATGAGCATTAGTTCGATGCGACGACGTTGTCGGCGGATTCAGTGCCGCTTGGTGCGGCATCGGCGCCGATGGCATCGTCGGAGACGACTCTTCGCTTTTCTTTGACGACGTTTCCGCGCAGTTCTTCGATATTGGAGAAGAGAGCGCCGGTGTGGTAGGTCGTTACCATTTTATTAGGCGTAGCTTTGACTTCGGATGCGGAGCGATATTCCATGGGGCGCAGGTCGAAGAGACGACGTTGAGCCTCGGTGGTATATTGGCTGAACCATCCGGTTTCGGCGGCTTTTTTGACGGCGGCGACGTAAGACGAGATGGCTTGTTCTTCGAATTTACTGGAGAAATCGAGCAATTGCTCGACGTATGCCAATTCGACTTCTTCGGGTAGCCCGGGTGGGACAGGTGCTTTTTCGATTTGTTGTGCGACGTCGTCGAACATCATACCGACGCGCGTCATGGCGGCCAAGCCCCATTTCGGTGCGTTGAATTTGGTGATGACGTCTTTGTAGACGGGAGCGGCTTCTTGTAGTTTTTCAGCCTTTTTGAGGAGTTGTTTTTGTAGGAATTCGTTGATTTTTCGCCCCGAAACGCTTGGGTCTGAGAGTTTGATGTCGAGTGTTTCTTTGAAGAGCGTTTCACCGCGCATGAATCGCGCTTCAGCGGCGGCGTTTCGCGCTTGTTCGCTTTCGGTCGGCTCGGCTTTGGCGAGCCATTGTTGTAGCGATTTGCTGGCGTAGAGGTTTTCGGCGGCCTCGAACGATTTGAGCGCTTCTTTTTGGTTTTTCTTATCCCAGTAGCACTTGCCGATAAAAGTATTGGCGGCGACTTGTAGAGCTGGCGAGCCGAGTTTGGCGTAGTTTTTGAGGTAATCGCGGAAGCGATCGAGCGCCATGTCGTATTTCTTTTGATCGTAGTAGATGCGCCCTGTAGCGAACTTGAGCTGAGCCATTTGGGCTTTGTCTTTAGGGAACATCTTTGCGTAGAGGTCGTAGTCTTCGACGGCTTTTTGGTATTCGCCGAGTCCGGATCGGAAGGCAGCGGCGTTGGAGAGGGCGGTTTTGGCGCATGGGTCTTTCGAGGGGGCGGCGCCAATGGGGACGCAAGCTTCGCGATCTTCGGGGAATTGGTTGACGAAGATTTCGTAGTATCGGGCGGCTTCGGAGAAGACGGCCAGGCTGTGGTAGTTGAGAGCGATGGCGTAGATGGCACGCGGAGCGAGTGCTTTGGTGTGTTCGTCGTTTTCGCCCGAGGTGAGGAGGGCGACGCGAGCTTCGATGGCGCGCCCGACTTCCGATCCCTTTTCCCATGCGATGGAGGCGTTCCAACGCGCTTTTGCGGCATCGTCGCTGCCTTTGTGTGCTTCGGCATATTGCTCGTAGCAGCGGGCGGCGTCTTCCCATTGTTTGTTGTTTTCTTTTTCTTCGCAGAATTTGTAGTCGAGAGCGCGTTCGTAGGCGCTGAGGACTTCTTTGAATTCAGGCATGTAAGTGGTGTTATTGGCCATGAAAGCGCTGTTGGCTTTGAGCGTGGTGATGGCCTCGTGCATCTTTTGGTATTGTTTGGTGAGTCGGTATGTCTCGAGCAAGTAGTTTGCGGAGTAGACGGCGACTTCGGACCCCGGAGCATCGCGCGTGACTTCGAGGAATAGCGGGCGGGATTCTTCGAAGTGGTTGTAGTTGAAGTAGATCTGCGCGGCTTTGTATTTGGAGTTGTTTGCAAACTCTGCCGACTGATCGATTTTTGCGTATCGCTTACTGGCTTCGATGAATTTGAGTCGGCAATCGGCGATGGGGTATTCGGGGTAGGTTTGTTCTTCGCCGGGAGCGGCTTCTGGCGTGACGGGGATATCGGGGCAGGCTTCTTTATCGGTGTTGTTTTCGCCCATCAACTGGTCGTAGGCCAAGACGGCGCCGTGCGCGGCATCTTTGCTGAATTCGCCGTTTTCGTTGATATCGAGGACGCGTTCGTAGCCTTTTGCAGCCTCGGCGTAGTTTTTGCGGAAGTACGCCATATCGGCGTAGTAGTACATGACGTCGTAGTTGTCGGTCGCCGTGGGGAAGTTATTGAGATATGTGCGATAGATTTCGAAGGCGAGAGAGTAGTAGAGCGGGTTTTTCGTATTTTGGTACGTCATGTGATACCACTTACCGGTATCGGAGACGTATTGTTCGAGTTTGTCGTTTTCGGCTTTGACGGCTTCGGGGGTAGCGCCTTCGTATTTTTCGTCGCGAGCTTTGACGAAGATGGCGACGGTACGTTGGATGTCTTCGGCCAGGGCAGTAGGATTGCTCAACGTTTCTGTATTGAGCATGATTTCGTGCTGATAACCTACGATTTTGAATTTACCGGGGTTGGCGGCGATGAGTTGGTTATAGACGAAGTTGGATTCGTCGATTTTGCCGTTTTCTTGATAGAGACGCGCCAATCGTTCCATCATGGAATCGACTTCGGCATCGTCGGCGGCGAAACCTTTGAAGTATTTGCGAGCGTTACCGGGTTTTGCGGCATCCCACATGCTATAGGCTTTGACGAGGTCTTTGAGAGCTTCTTTGCGCATATCGGTGCGTCGTTTATCGGTGCCTTTATCGGCTTCGCGAATGACTTTTTCAAATTGCGCGAGTGCTTTCTTTGGCTCGCCCAGGTTGAAGTAGCACCATCCCATTTTGTACATGGCGTAGGAGGCGGCGGAGCTATTGGGATCGACGCTGACGACTTTTTGGTATTGTTGAAGGGCGGTGGGCATATCTTCTTCGATGGTGAAGGAGTATTCGGCCATGCCCAAGAAAGCTTCGGGTAGGTATCGAGAATTGGAGTGTTCGCGGACGATACCACTGTATTGTTCGTATGCTTCGCCGGCATATCCCATTTCGGCCATATTGAAGGCCATGTAGTATCGGATTTTGTCGATTTGCTCGTAATCGGCGTGGTATTTGAGGATTTCGCGATAGAGCTTGAGCATTTCTTCACGTGCTTCGCGACCGATTTTTTCGTCTTCGGTCTTTTTCGCCAAGAGTTGTTGCTGTTTAGCGGTATCGCCAGCGGCGCCGGCTTCGTTTGCCTTGCTTAGGTAGTCGTATGCTTCGAGCTCGTAGTATCGTGCTTTTTGCCAGAGCATGTCGCCCATTCGTTCCATGAGCTGTGGTTTTGCGGGATCGTCTTCGTCAGTATTTTTGATGCGCAATTGTAGCTTTTTGATGGCGGACTGTTGGAGTTCGATTTTTTCGGAGGCGGCCGAAGCGGCGACCATTTCATCGGTTTGGAATTCGACTTTAGGACCGCTGCCTTCTTCTTGGTCGAGCGTTTTTCGTTCGGCTTTTTTGGGCTCTTTAGCCGATTTAATTTGAGCCTGCTGCTTTTCTTCAAAGGCGACGTTTTGCGCAACAGCCGTGGTCGATGTCAAGAGCATCGCCGCCGCCATCGAAGTGAGTACAAAGCGTACAAATCGTTTATTCATAATAATCTCCTGATGAATCACGCATACACCGATACAATTTTTTGAATGCGCTAAAACCGATTCCGTATAACACGGCTAAAAGAAGATGGCAACGATTGAGGCAATGGCTCGCCATTGTGCCGTTTAGCGTGCGCGGGGATGGTGTAGCGTTTTTTGGAATGGATGGCTATTGATCCGTTTTGTATGCCTTGTGATAGTAATAATATCCGCCGTAGCTCGAACGGTTTTCGGTCATATCGTTGAGGACGACGCCCAAGATAGGCGCGTTGACGCCCTCGAGTAGTTCGCGCGTGCGGATGAGGCTTGGAAGGGGTGTTTTATTGGCGCGTGCGATGACGATGACGCCGTGGACGTGTTGTGCGATGATGAGCGCATCGGTGACGGCCGTGACGGGTGGCGAATCGATGATGATGGCGTCGAATTGCGCTTTGAGATCGGCGAGTAGTTTAGCGAAGCCATCGGTTTGGAAGAGCTCGGCAGGATTTTGTGGGATCGTGCCGCATGGGATGAGTTGTAGGCCTTGGACTTCGGTTTGTTTGAGAACGTCTTTGAGTTTTGCAGTTCCTTCGATGACGGCGCTGAGGCCGTTTTCGGCTTGTACTTTGAGTGCTTTGAAGATCGTCGGACGCCGCATATCGGCTTCGAGGAGTGCGACGCGTTTGCCCGAGAGCGCCAGTGTGACGGCGATATTGATCGACGTCATCGTCTTGCCTTCGAGGGGTTGTGCCGATGTGATGAGCAAGACGTGAGAGTTATCGGATTTGAGCAAGAATTGTAGCGTCGTCGTGAGCGTACGTATGCATTCTGCGACAGGTGAACGTGGATTTTCGAGAATGAATCGGTAGGCTTTTCGTTGGGCGTATTGGTGGAGTTTGGGGAATTTGGGGACTGCGCCGAGGAATGGGAGTCGAGCTTTTTCTTCGACATCGGCTTGGCTTCGCACTGATATATCGAGCAATTCGAGCAATAGGACGGCGACGAAACCGGCAATGACGGCGGCTAGGAACGTCATGATGGCGTTGAGGAAGATATTGGGACTGACGGGAACGGTAGGCGCGATAGCTTTGTCGAGTATTCGAATATTGTTGATTTCGAGGAGTCGATTGAGGCTGACTTCGTTGAGTTTAGCCTGTGAGTTTTCGTATTGGGTTTCGGCGTTTTCTTTTTGGCTCTGGAATTGTTCGTATAGGAGTTTGAGTTGGTCGATCGAGAGGGCTTCTTTTTGGAGCGCTACGATTTCGGCTTGTGTTTCTTGATTGAGCTTGAGGAGAGCTTGGTGTCGAGCCGACAGCCCGGTGATGACGTTTTTCATGCCGTTGAGGACGCTTTCTCGGCATTTTTCGATTTGGCTTTGAACGGCGGTGACGTGAGGGGATTTTTCGAGATAGGTGACGAGGAGTTCGCGCGATTTTTGCTCGAGTTTTTTGCACTCGTTCATTTCGGCGTTGAGCGCAGGGGCGTCGCCTAGGAGGGCGAAAGCTTGGACGTATTCGGTCGAAAGCGGGAGTGCTTTGAGTTCTTGGAGCAGGTTTCCGGTTCGTCGCGTTTCGGTTTCGATTTCGACGCGTTTGACGTTGAGATAATCGAGCCTTTGATTGGTGATCTTTTGTTGCTCGATGGGGTTGGTGTAGAGGATTTTGTTATTTTGCTTAAAGTCGTTGAGTGCATCGCGTGATTTATCGAGTTTTTCGATGTTTTCTTTGTATTGTTTATCGATAAATTCGTAGGTATTGGTGAGCGATGCGGAGCGGTGTTCGGTATTTTGAGCCGAATAGGCGTCGGCGATGGCATTGGCGAGCATCGCGGCGTATTCGGGGTTTTTGTGTTTGACGCGAATGTTGACGAGTCTCGTGCCGACGACGGCTTCGACTTTGAGTTTTGAGAGGAGGAAAGAGACGGGATTGGCGGCAGCGATTCGTTTTTCGAGGAGTTCGGAATTGGTGATATCGTCGAGTTCGAGGAATTCAGGGTCGCTGGCGATGTTGAGATCTCGGACGACGCGTTGTGCGACGAGTCTCGATTGCATGACTTTGAGCTGCGTATCGTAGTACGTGTCGCGCATGTACCATTGGTCGTAGGTCGTAGAATCGACGGGGTTGATCGTCGGGGGCTCGGGATTGATGATGACGACGGCGGTGGCTTCGTAGATTTTGGGTTGGTGCATCGTATAGACGGCACCGATTCCTGCGACGACGATAAAGGCCAAGATAAATCCGAGTTTTCGCCGCCAGATGTCGTCGATGTATTCTCGTATGGGGAAGATGGGTTGCGAGGAATGACCAGAATCGATATTCGCGCTTTTAGGAGGCATAATCGTTTACCGTTCGTAGATCGAGCATGGGCGGACTACGTATTTTTGAAAGATCGTCGAGATCTCCATTAGAAGACCGATTGCGGGACGTAGATGAGGTCGCCGGGGTAGAGGCAAATATTGGGGACTTTTCCCATGAGAATATCTTGATAAGGCACGGTCACGGATTGCGTTTGTGTGTCGTGTTTTCGGACGATGACGACGGCATTACTAGAGGCTCGCGTTGTAGGACCGCCCGATTGCGCGATGACATCGGTGAGCATGAGCCCGGGTCTGAATTCGACGATGCCCGGTTTTTGGACTTGCCCGTCGACGGTGACGGCAGTTTTAGAGATTTCTTTATTGATGCAGACGACGGAGGGATCGCGCAAGTAGGCGTCTTTGAGCATTTGCGTGAGCATGCCTTCGAGTTCGTCGCATCGCATGCCGTTGACGTCGATTTCACCGAGCGTAGGAACGTTAATCGTGCCGCGCGGCGAGACTTCGTATGTGCCGCTGAGTTCTTCTTGTCCGAAGACGCGCAATTCGAGCCGGTCCCAGGGCATGAATTTTCCGAGCTCGGCGCTCGTGGGGCAAGTCGAGCCGAGTTGTGCTTGCCAATTTGCCGATACTGTCGTGGCACATCCTGGCAAAAATAGTGCGAGTAACAGGCAAATGTGAGCCCATATAGCGTGGCACTGTAGACAGCGATGTCTTTGCCCTAGTGTGTGCATTAATACTCGTAGGAAAAATTGAGCAGGGCGGTGTGCTTTGCATACTGTGCACTGCTGATGTCGCTGAAGTTGTAGCCGAATTGGTACGTGACGCCTAGTCGCAAACCGGGCAAGAAGTAGTAATCGAGTGCAGCTTTAATCGTCGTGAGGTAGTCGATGCGGATCATCGTGCCGCTTTCGACGAAGCCGAAGGCGCCGAAACCGACGTCGGCTTTTGTGCGCAGGTGATTAAACCAAAAGGCATCGAAAGTGAGGGCGACGCGATTGAGCTTGTAGTAATCGCCATAGAGAGCCGTATCGAAATCTTTTCGGAATTCGACGGCTAAATCGATGTTTTCGCGGAAGCTATAGCCGAGCTTTGCGTTCATGATGAACATGTGCTCTTTGCCTTTGGTATAGTAGGCGTAGGCATAGCCGAGCCCTAGCGTATAGGTCATGCGAGCGAATATGAGGCCTTGCAGGCTATATTTGAGCCTGACGGGGAGGCCTGTGGCGTTTTCGCTAGAGTTGACGATTTCTTTGCCGATCATCGAATTGCGTTCGTCTTCGAGGAAGTGCGAGACGGTGAAGTTGACGGTGAGCGCCATGCTCGAATGTGGCAAGAAGTTCCATCGCGTGACGGATTCGATTCGATGGACGAAGTTAGAAATATCGTTGTGATCGGGGTAGATCTTCCCGCTCAAATTGTAAGAGAATTTTTGCGAGAAGATGGCACCTTCGCCGGGTTGAATGGTTGCCCCGACGCCGGCGCGAATCGTGTGATTTTCGATTTCTTGGCGCAAGTAATCGTCTTCGGGGTTGACCGTGTATTGGTAGGTAAACGATGGCGAGATGCGGAAGAGACTTTGTTTGAAGAGGTCGGCACTCGTGGAGAGAACGGCGTTGAGGCTACCATTTGCCTTTGCATCGCCAAGCCCCCAATATTGTTGCCACAAGAGAGAGACGTTGGAGTCCCACTTTTTCGTCGTTTCGTCTTCGAGATGAGACGAAAAAGTCATGCCGACGTCGACGCGTCCGTCGTTGACGTTTTGATTGCTGACGTTATCGTAAGCTAACGCAACTTTAGCTCCCGGATGCATGACGACACCGCCGGCCTCAAGACCTTTTGCTTCGGGGAGTTTGGGCTTCGCATCGGCGAATTGGCTCGTACAGAGGGTGGTCAAAAGCCCGAGTGAGCAAAGCCCTATGTGGAGAAATATCTTAGGATTAATCATGGAGTTGCGCTTTCTCAATGATCTGGATTTTCGGGAATTTCGGGGCGAAAGCCTAGATCCAGGAACCAGAGTATCGACGGAATCGCTCTTTTCACGGTTTGAATGCGCAAGCATTGAGCTTGTTTGCACCCATCAGTCGGCAAATTCGGGTGTATTGAGCGTAGCGAGATAGCCATGCAAGCGGCGCGTATCGATAGATAGCGCCGCGCAAGCCAATATCAAAAAAACTCACGAGATCCAATGTAAAACTACATGTATGGCGACGCATCGACGTTGTTGCTGGCATCGATTTTGTCGGCTCCCGTGAGGCTTTGTTTTTCGATAGCATCGGGGGCATAGACCTCTTCGCCGCCGAGGCATGGTTCGACTTTGCAGTCGCGTTTTGTGGTCGATTGTGTTTCGCCGGTGACGCTGAGCACGCCCGTACCGCACTGTTTCATGCGGGCGGCAGCGCCTTCGGTTTTTTCGACGGCGAGGTCGAGTAGTTTTTGGTGGTGCGTGGTGGCCTCGGCGTCGTTTCTGGTGATGGCTTCTTTGAGGTTGATGTTTGCATTTTGTGCCACATTGAGAAACCCGCGAGCGATGACGAGTTGTGTATTGATGCAGTCGATTTGTGAGACGTTTGAGTTTTCGCGCGCACGAGCGAGCATTTCTTGACCGTCTTCGATGGCGGCTTCGATGCTGGCAACTTTTGCGTCGGCTTGTTGGCGAATGGCGTCGGCATCTTGCGCAAATGCGTTGTTGGCGACGAATCCCGTGGCGGCAAGCGTTAGCGCGATGAGCAACGACTTGTGGGGACGGATATCATTCGAACGGTTTGTCTTCGACATATGAGCCTCTCGTAACATAACGAAATAGCGGTGCACTTGGTTTGCCGCGCAAACTCAGCGCCCAAGCAATATACATGAAACTTTCATGCCTATTTTACAGCAACCTCGTGCCGCATTTTTACATTGTATCGCAAAAGAAGCCGCGTTCAAGAAATAACACCGAGATATGTAAAAAAAACGCCGATGGGTATTTGAAAAAACTCGCAAAAATCAATCACCTAGCAGTGCAAATTCGCGCGCAAGCCGAACGGGCGCGTGGTCGGTGTGGCGAGAATTCGTGGGCTGTGTCGAAATGGTGTGTGATGTGGGTGTATGGGGGTGGGTGCTCATGCATGCCAATGGGGTCGGTTTATCTTTAGGATTTATGGGGATTCAGGGCATGAGCCGATGAATTGGAGTGTCCATTGTACCCAAACGGCGCTTCGCCCGGTTTCGGTTTCGAAAGGTTGTTGGAAATTCATCGCCGAAAACAGTTGCGAGGCGTGCATGAAGGGGGCGTCGGCGATGACGAGGTAGAGCTCGATTTGTTTGCCGTCGGCGATGGCGGTGGGGTAGCTGATGGCGGCGGTGCAGGCGGGGAAGCTGTATGTGATTCGGTCGCGCGCGTTGGGTTCGATGCGTTTTGGAACGATCGAATAGACGGGATTGGCGGCGACGCCTGCCGTTCTGTAATCGATGACGATGCGGTGGTAGAGTGTTTGATCGAGGTTTGCATCGCCATAGCCCGAGATGACGAATTCTTGATTGCCGCCGAGCGAGAGGTTGATGTTGACGAGCCCCATGCTTGGGCTTACGCCGTTGAGCGCATTGACAAAGGGAGGCGTGTCTTCGGGCTCGGGATCTTCGTCGATCGGCGCGATGTAGAGGCAACCTTGGCTCAGGGCGAGGGCTAGGAGGCTCATGATGAGAATATTGCGTCGCAGGGGCATGTCATTTCTCGTTTTGTTTGGCGAGGTGTCGGAAGATAGTTCGCGGGTCGACGCCGAGATCTTGTGCAGTTTTAGAACGGTTGCCGTTGTTGAGTTCGAGTACCTCGTTGATATATCGCTTTTGGAAATCGTCTTTTGCCTCGGCCAGAGTCATGATGGGTTTGAGGACTTCGGGCATGAGGTCGAGGTCGGCGGGCTGGATTTGAGGCTTATCGGAGAGGATGAGTGCCTTCTTGATGCGGTTTTCGAGCTGCCTGACGTTTCCGGGCCATTTATACTTTCGGATGGCCATAATAGCTTCTTGTGAGAGGTTTTTGGCGACCATGTTGAATTCTTTTGCGTAGCGTCGGATGAGGCTACGAGCGATGAGAATGACGTCGTCGCCGCGTTCGCACAGCGGGGGCAAGATGAGCGTGATGACGTTGAGACGATAGAACAAGTCTTCGCGGAATCGCCCGGCGAGGACTTCTTCTTCGAGATTTCGGTTGGTGGCGGCGACGATTCTGATGTCGACGGGATCGACGGTATTGCTGCCGACTTTGACGACGGTTTTGTCTTGTATGACGCGGAGGAGTTTGACTTGGAGATCGAGCTGCATTTCGCCGATTTCGTCGAGGAATAGGGTGCCGCCGTTTGCCTGTTGGAATTTGCCTTGTTTCGTTTGAATTGCGCCCGTAAAAGCGCCTTTGACGTGCCCAAAGAGCTCGCTTTCGAGCAAGTTTTCGGGGATAGCGCCGCAATTGATGACGACGAATGGATTTTTGGCTCGATTCGATTGTCGATGGATTTCTTGGGCGACGAGTTCTTTGCCCGTGCCCGTTTCGCCTTGGATGAGAACGGTGACATCGGTGGCGGCAACGCGTTTGACGGTATTGAAGACGTGTTGCATCGGCTGGCATGTTCCGATGATATTTCCGAATTTTAAATCGTCGATTTGGTCATTGAGCGATTTATTTTCGAATTTGAGGTCGTCGACGAGGATGGCGTTTGCCAAGATGAGCGATATTTGGGCGGCAAAGAGTCGCGTTGCTTCGAGGTGTTGATCGGTAAATTGGCTCACGATGTTGTCGTTTCCGACGTAGATCAAGCCGATAATCGAACCGCGATCGAGTAGGGGCAGGCACATGACGCTACACAAACGCAAGTCGATGACGCTTTGGGAAGCGTTGAAATGTTCGTCGTTGAGCGCGTCTCGCACGATGATGGGCTTTCGCGTTTCGAGGACGTGGTGGACGATGGAGTCGGAAAACAAGTCGTCGTCGATCGATTGCTGATTGAAATTGCGCGAGACGTGGCTGACGATTTTTCCGTCGCGTATGATGAGCAAAAAGCCTTTGTCGGCGTGCACGAGCGAAATGACGTCGTCGATGGCATGGGTGAGGATGGCATCGACGTCGTAGCCTTGCGATAAGTCTTCGGCCATGCGCTGTAGCTTTTCGAAGGCCGTGTGCGTGTATTCTTGGGCGTCGCTTTGTGCGCTTTTCGATTGGGGCTTGTCGAAAAGCGAGAACTTGGCATGGATTTGTCCGAGAGCAATGTCGGCATCGTGTGGAATGAGCGTCTTTTTTTTGATCCGCTTTTCGTCGATGTAGATTTCAGCTTTGCGCGATGCGGGCTCGATTTCGTAGCCGTCTTTTTCGAGCGTAATCATGGCGTGGAGAGGCTCGACGCCGAGGGCGGCGCACGGAATATCGCAATCGGGCGACGATCCAATCGTCGTTATCTTTTTATAGAGGTCGTAGTTTTGGTGTTCTATGACGAAGTTGTCGATCGATAAAAAGGGCATGGGGATATCTTTGACTCCTACGTGGTGGTTTTGCCTAGCGTATTTTAACGCCTTGACTCTTCAATGGCGAGTTTGAGATCGCCCAAGACTCTTTCTTCGAGTAATTTGGCTTCTCGCTGGTGTTCGGGATCGTTCTTCAAATACTTTAAGCGGATTTCGGCAGGGTGATGTGTCGCGATGAGCGGAATATCGTTGAATTTCTTGAATTCGCCGCGAACGAGGGCGATATTCGCCGACGTCGAAAACAGTGCCTCATAGACGATTCCGCCAAAGGCGACGATGACTTTTGGCTGAACGATTTTTATTTCTTCGCGTAAATGCGGTAAACATTGCTTGATCGTATCACCTTCGGTGCGCTTTTTCACTTCATAAAAGCATTTGATGAGGTGCGTCGTATAGATGTCGCTAGGCTTGATATCGAATCCTTGAGCGACGAGTTGATTCATCCACTTTTTGAACAGTTCGTTGTCGTCGTGGGTCAGAAAACTGCCAGTTTGGGCATCGGAATATTGCGCACCAAAGCTGATGAACATGATTCGCGGGCTAACATCGCCCGTGCTATTCATGACGCAACGGCGGTCGGCGTAGAAAGTGCACGATGTGCAACTTTGCATGCGCGCGCGAAATGTGTTGAGCTTGATGCGTCGATCTTCGACCGACAGCCCGACGCCGTCGCGCACGGATTTCACCGCTTTGAACGTATTGATCATGCTTTTGCGCGGCTGAGTGCGAGCTATTGCCGTGGCAGGGCTTTGAGCTTGCGTTTGTGGCTGAGTGCGAGTTGGTGTCGTAGCAGGTCTTTGAGCTTGCGTTTGTGGCGCGGTGCGAGCTATTGCCGTGGCAGGTCTTTGAGCTTGCGTTTGTGGCGCAATGCGAGCTGTTGCCGTGGCAGGGCTTTGGGATCGCGTTTGTGGCGCAGTGCGATGCGCAACAGCCGGTTGTAGCGGTCTACTTTGCACGACGAGAGGCTTGGCTTCGGGCGGTGCGCCCATCGCTCCCAAGTCGATTTGCGAATGAATCCAAAGCGACAAATCGTGCGCCACGTTTTGAACGAGCAAAGCGAGTATATTTTGCGGTGATATGGCGTCCAATTCCATGGCTCCGTGCCCTTGCGCCCGTGCGCGAATAAAATTCAATAATTGCCTTATCGTATCTTATAAAATGCGAAGGCAATGTTGATAACCGAATTTCGTTGAATAACTCGCCGATGCGGCATTCGGTTCGCCGACACTATAACACAAATCGCGAATGTTCGCTCAATCTACCTTATGCCGTCGATTCAATTGTCGGGTAATATTTTTTTGCAAAGCTTCGTTTGTGCCGCCGCCGATGGCGATGAGAATGGCATCGCGCAAGAGTCTTTCGACGGGGTAGGCTTCGGTATAGCCATTGGCGCCGAGGGTTTGGATGGCGTTTCGGGCGATTTCTTCGGCACTCGTCGCGCAAAAGAGTTTTGTCGCATCGGCATCGATCGAGGCATCGGGATGCCGATCGATGATTCGTTGCGTCGTCGCCTCGATGAGCGTTTGCATGGCTCGCATTTTGGCATAGCTCTCTGCAATCATCTTCTGTATTTGCCCAAATTCATCGATTTTTTTGCCAAATGCGACGCGTTGCGCCGCATAATCTTTCATACAATCGACGCAAGTCTTGGCAATTCCGCACGATTGCGCGGCTAGCCCGAGTCGTTCGACGGCGAGGTTGCGTATCATGGGGCGCAGCCCCTCGTGTAGGTTGCCGACGAGGGAATCGTCTGCGATATGGCAATCGGCAAACGTCACAATGCCCGTTGGACTCGAACGCATGCCGAGTTTTTTTTCGCACGGCGTGACGGCGATTCCCGCGCTATGCATATCGACTAGGAACAAGCTCATATCGCGTCTTTCTTGCCCTGTTCGGGCATAGACGAGCAAATATTGGGCGACAGGAGCATTTGTAATCCATTGCTTAATGCCATTGAGCACGTAGCCCGATTCTGTTTTCGTCGCCGTCGTCTTCATCGCGAGCACATCGGTGCCGGCATTGGGTTCGGTCATTGCCATGCCCGAAATCGGTTTGGCTCGGAGTATATCGGCGTGGCGCAGAGGTATGGGGCGCGATAGGTCGCGCCACGTGTGGTAGAGTTGGTGAGCGAAGAGCAGTTCTTGCGATAAATAGCTCAAAGCAAGCGCTGGATCGTACATGCTGAGCGATTCGATGACGGCAATGGGGGCCGAAATATCGAGATTCGATCCGGCGAGGTCTTCTGGGAGCGTCGTATTCATGACGCCGAGTTCGGCGTCGAGTTTCCGATATAGCGATAGATCGAAGCGACACGACGCATCGCGCGCCCCAGCCTCGGGCAAAGCATAGCGCTGTGCCCACGATCGCACCGTCGACGCCAGTATTTGTGCAATATCGGATTCAGTTTGCATCGTTTGGTTCACTTTCTGTATCGGCGACATAGCGATAAAATGCGCCTTGTGCCGCGATGCGCAAGGCTTTTTCGAAATCAGCTTCGTCGCCGGCGATTGGCGCATCTTTGCCGTTTGCCAAAATCCCATCATCGCCCGAGTTTTGCGCATCGAACGAAACGGCTAAGCCGTGTTCCGATGTTTGATGGATATCGAAGCAAAAATTCGCTCGAACTTCGGAGCAAAGATGCGCTTTTTTCTGGCCGTCGTCGAGTTTTCCCGTCGCCGTCACTATCATCATATCGCCCGAGTCGGTGGCATGGTCGATGCGCAAGACGACGTTGATTGCATCGTCGGGCATGGTATAGACTTCGATCGAACGCCCCGATTTATCTTCGTAAAAACCGCCAAATCCGCGAATTTCGTGCGAAAGCAAGAGCTTGCCCGTGAATTTATCGATGACTTTTGCGCGATGTATGAGTGTCGATACATAGGCTTCGGGTGCGGGCATGCCCGATCGCACGCGTTCATTGATTTCGCGTCCCTTTGCCGACTTTAGCCAATTGTCTTGATCGGCTCGAATTCTCTCAAAGTCCGCGTCGCTAAGGACGTTTCTTGCGCTATCGAGAGCGTCTTTGATGGCATTTTCTGCATCATCGCCGCGCGCCGTCTGATCGAGGATTTGCCGTCGCGTCGCCATTTGTCGGGCTTTTTCGTCGTCGTCGAGATCGGCTTCACCGCCGACGACGACATCGGCGCGTTCTAGGCGCGGCATATCGCGATACCTCTCCGATGAACGCGATTTACCAGATTCGCTTTGTGAATGACACGAAGCCGTGCCAATGGCGCAAGCCGCCATCAAGCACATTGCGATTGCCTTTGCATGTCTTTGAAGAACGACTACCATTTGTTGAACGTGGGTTTAAACGTCTTCGTGACGCTGTCTTCGTCGTCGTCATACAAATCGGGCGAAATTTCGATGCTGTCGCCGTCGGCTTCTTCGGGCGGAGCAATCACTTCTTTCGGTGGAATGTAATAATTCGAGACGGGTTTCGAGATGATGATCGAATCGTCTTCATCGTCGTCACATTCGTAGATGGCACTCGTCGCCGCGCCGTCTTGGGGCTTCATTTGAGCGAGGTCGTTGTCGAGTTTGACCTTGAAAGGCTGGATTTCGGGGCCCGGAACGGGTGAGAGGCGCGAAGCCGACGGAACCGAAGGTCGCGACGATTGGGCAGAACGAAGCGCCGCTGGCTTCGAACGGCTGGCGTCTTGCGATGGCGCCGAAGGCAACAGCGTCGCGGCTTGTGGCGACGATGCTGGCGCATGGCGGACTTCTTGAGACGGCGTTCGCGTCGCGCCTCCGATGTTGAGCGATGGCGGCGGCGTATGCAAATCGTCATCCGATATAATCGGGCATTCGAGCATCGTTTTAATATTGCTTGCTTCGTCGTCGTCTTCGATATTGCTCATATCGTCGGTTTCGAATAGCTCTTTGTCGTTTTCGACGTTCAAAGCCTCTTGATCGGCGCTCGAAGCTGCCGAGATCGGTGGCGCTGTGAAGAGCAAGTTCGTATCGGGAAGATCGGTTTTATCTTGCTTTGCCGAATTTTCTATTTCTTTAGGTGCATTTGCCGATGCCAAATTCGCCTTATCGACGTTATTGTCGAATTCTTTGCCATCTGCGGCTTTTGCCATTTCTTGCGATGGGTGCGAACCCGCTTCGACGGGTTTGACGCGCGTTGGCTGCATGACGGCGGGCATGCCCGTCGAATTGCTTCGCCCAGCGCTCCCAATCGGTTTGGGCATGGCGCGTTGTGTCGGCTTCGTTTCGACGATTTCGCGCACCGAATGCATGCGTTGAACGACGGGAGCCACGGCTTTTTGAACCCCAGGCATGGCGACCATACTCGGGCGCATGCCTTGTGCCGGACCTTGCATGAGGTGAGCCGCCATTGGCGCACTTATCGGCGTCATCGCGTTCATCGTCGGCATGCCGCTCTGACCCATGCCCGCCGGTCCCATACCGCTTTGACCCATTCCAGCCCCCATGCTTGCGGGGCCCATACCCGGGGCCATTCCAGCCCCCATGCCTGCGGGGCCCATTCCAGGTCCCATGCCGCCTTGAGCCATGCCTGCGGGGCCCATTCCAAGTCCCATGCCGCCTTGAGCCATGCCTGCGGGTCCCATTCCAGGTCCCATGCCGCCTTGAGCCATGCTGGCGAGTCCCATACCCGGTCCCATACCGCCTTGACCCATTCCCGGACCCATACCGCCTTGCCCCATGCCCATCGCATTGGGTTGAACGGGTTGCATACCCATCGGACGCATCGCCGGATGCATCGAGCCAATATGCGCTTGTGGCTTGGGTTGTTGCGCGGCGTCTTCTTCTTCGACCGAAACGCATACGACGGTGACGTTGTCTTTTCCGCCGGCCTTGAGCGCCAGCCCGATGAGCGACGAACACGCATCATCGAGCGTATGCGCCTCGGCTATCGTCTTGCAAATCATCGAATCCGACACCAAATCGCTCAGACCATCCGAGCACATCATATAAATGTCGCCCTTCTCGCGCGGCACTTCTTTGATATCGACTTCGACTTCGTCTTTGAGTCCAATCGCCCGCAAAATGACGTTTTTATTCGCAAAATTCGCTGCATCTTCGGGCCGCAATTCGCCCTTGTCGATGAGGTGGTTCATGAGCGAGTGATCGCGCGTCATCTGCGTAATCTCGCCTTTGCGCACGCGATAAATGCGAGAGTCGCCGACGTGAGCCAAAACGAGCCCATGCGGCGCGTTAAATATCGCCGTCACCGTCGTTCCCATCCCCTCCATCGATCGGTCCTTGCACGATTGGATGAAAACGCGTTCATTGGCATACATGATGGCATTGGCGAGCAACTTCGCCTCGAAACTCCATTCGGGCTTTGTTGGGAACGACAGCTTGAACCCAGGTTGCCGCGCCATTTCGCAAATGTATTGTGCCACGTGGCTGACGCACATCGTCGACGCCACCTGCCCCGACGCATGCCCCCCCATGCCATCGGCTAAGACGTATAGCCCCGCACTTTGAATGACGGCAAAATTATCTTCGTTATTTGTTCTCTTGAGACCGACATCGGTCTTTGCAGCAAATGCCAACTTCGACGCCATGATTCACCCCGTTTATCGATTGGGCGCGCTTTCGCCCCCTATGATTGCCTCTGAATAACCGCTTCTCATCGGGCAGAGTCGAACTGGCGACTAGGGAATCGAAACTTCAATCGTGTACTCCGATTGGAACGCTTCGCAAAAGATTTCGAGATAGTAGTGACCTGGAATGGCATCGAACTCCTGAATGTTGCGCGAACCTGGCTTAAACCGCAGGCGATGCATCTCTTCACCCGTCGCCTTGCGAATGACGACTGTGCCACCCGCCGCTGGCTCGTCGAACGCAAACGTCACCGCAATGCGCCCCTCCCCAGGCACGGTAAAATATTTCCAGTCGGTCTTGTCGCCATCGATACACGTGACATGGTCCAAAACGAGGTCGTTAATCTTGATTTCGATGGCACCCAAACGGTCTTTGTCGTCGCCCGAATTCGTCTCGGGGCCCAGCGTTTCACACGCCGCACATATCATCAATGTAAACGCACTCAGTAGCGCCAATCCTCTTTTGAACAGTCTCATCTTCGCAACCCTATTCACAAATAATGCCAAGAAATTTACTCTGCACCTCGCCATCTTATACAGCGAATTATGCCACGGCGTCAAGCCGTGCCGCACGTGCGTTTCATTTTCGCCGGCTATTCTGGCGAATACGCCGTCGGCTGCGGCTATGTGCTCGTTTCACTGCGCGCATACGCCTCCGCTTGCGCCCTATCGCCTTTTGGCGATACGGGCTTTTGGCTGCGGCTATGTGCTCGTTTCACTGCGCGCATACGCCTCCGCTTGCGCCCTATCGCCTTTTGGCGATACGGTCGCTTTTGTCGCCCTATCGCCTTTCGGCGATACGGGCTTTTGGCTGCGGCTATGTGCTCGTTTCACTGCGCGCATACGCCTCCGCATTCTAAATACGAGCAAATACCTTTGCCTGAATATTTCATTCCCATCGTTTTAAATCGACGAATATCGGGTTAGGACGACGATTATCGAGCATTGCAGCTATTTTGCACTCATTGAGGCGGGGCGAGTGAAGCCTCGGTTGTAGAATACAATAAATCGCTTGCACAAAACGCGCGAAATCACGTATATGTGAGAATGAGGCGACAATTGCAATGGTACGCATTCATGGGATGTCTGTGCGAAAGTGTAGTTGTTTGTTTGCACAAGCGTTTGTGCTACGCGCCTAGAACTCAGAAACGCCAAGTGTTTAAGGAAGAGCGGGCGTTTTGCGCGATTTTTTGCGAAACATCGATCTAAACAGGTGATATGCGCAATCGGAGAGGTCTAGGGGCAGGTGTTTTCGTTGAGGCAGTGGAGCTGTCTGCGTCGTAAGGAGGTGCACGTGGAAATGATAGATTCATATGGAGGTGGAAGAATGGAACTCGTGGAAGATGCACCGAAAAGAGGTTCGAATATCAAGGTCATTGGCGTTGGCGGTGGCGGCGGAAACGCCATCGATTCGATGATCGAAGATGGAATTGACGGCGTTCAATTCATCTCGGCAAATACCGACGCACAAGCACTCGCTAGCAACCACGCCGAAGTTAAAATCCAACTCGGTGTCGAGCGTACAAGGGGATTGGGCGCAGGTGCAAATCCGACCGTCGGTCAAGAAGCGGCTCAAGAGTCGGCGACGCAGATCCAAGAATACCTCAAACAATCCGACATGGTCTTCGTGACGGCCGGCATGGGCGGGGGCACGGGGACTGGGGCGGCTCCGGTCATCGCCAGTTTGGCGCGTCAACAAGGCGCTTTGACCGTCGGCGTCGTCACTAAACCGTTCAAATTCGAAGGCGGGCGCCGCCGAAAACAAGCCGAAGAGGGCATCGAACGGCTCAAAAAGTGCGTCGATACGCTCATCACGATTCCCAACGAACGATTGCGAACCGTTGCCGGCGAGCAAATGTCGCTCGTCGATTCGTTCAAGATGGCCAATAGTGTTTTGGTCAATGCCGTCCGCGCGATCAGTTCGCTCATTACGCGAAAAGGTCTCGTCAATCTCGACTTCGCCGACGTCGCCACCGTCATGACGCAAAAGGGCTTCGCCCTCATGGGAACGGGGGCTGGCGAAGGCGAAAAACGCGCGATCAAAGCCGCCGAAGAAGCCATCAATTCTCCGCTGCTCGACAACGTCACGATCGATGGCGCGGCGAGTATTCTCGTCAATATTACGGGGCCGAGCAATATCACGCTCGACGAGGTCGCCGAGGCGATGGATCTCATCGAAGAAGCTGCCGACGAAAATGCCAATATCATCTTCGGCGTCGCCATCGACGACGATGCCGATATCGTCAAAATTACGATCGTCGCCACGGAGTTTAAGAATCGCGACGATGCCAAAGACGAAGCTATGGCGGCGAATGCGTCGACATCGGGGCTATTTGCGACTGCGCCGCAAACGGGCAACTTCTTCAATGCGCCGAGCGCCATGCCTCCAGTGGGGGCTCCGAATTATGGTAGCGCACCGATCTACCAAGATACGCTGAGCAGTGGCAATTATCCGCCCGCCGATTTAGCGCGACGCATGCAAGAATACGATGCGCAATCCGATAACCTCTACAATAATAAAGGACGCCAATCGGTGTCGTATGCACCCGCGCCCATGCCCGATATCTTCGCTCCGATGAGCGGCGCTCCGAGCTCGGTTGCCAATCCGTCGGTCGCTTCGCCTAGCGTCGCAAAGGTCGTCGAATCGGCCTCTGTCGATCGCGCTCCGATGCCCGACAATAGCCTCGACAATCTCCTCCCCGACGAAGACGAAATCGACAATAAACCCGCATATTTGCGGCGCAACTCTTCGAAGCGCAATTTCCTCGACATTTAGTTTCGTCGGCGTGGCGCTTGCTCCACGCTGACATTGCGCTTGATTTGGGTGTGCACGCCATATTCGGTCGTGTGCACCTCGTTTCGAATTTTATGGGTTAGAATCCCAGGTTAAAGGTATTGAGTGTGGATATATTAGACGGCTTTCGAATCGTCCTCGTCGAACCGCAGAATCCGATTAATTTGGGCACGGTCATCCGTGCCATGAAAAACATGGGTTTGAGGCGGTTACGCCTCGTCAATCCGGCGGCGATGGATCTCGATAAGACGCAAGTTTCGGCGCATCGCACCGAAGATGTATTGTCGCAGATGGAGATATATTCTAGTCTCGACGATGCGCTTTCGGATGTCCATGTTTCGTATGGTTTTAGCGCGCGGCATCGAACGCGCACATGGGCATCGCTCGAAATGGAACACGCCATTGGGTTGTGTACGGCAGAAGTCGCCCAAGGGGCGCGGGTGGCGCTCGTCTTTGGACGCGAGCAATCGGGGCTCACAAACGACGAATTGATGCGTTGCCAATATCGCGTGCACATTTCGACGAGTGAATACACGAGCCTAAACCTCGCTCAAGCCGTTCTCTTGGCGTGTTATTCGGTTCATCGCCATGTAGCGGGCATTGGCGATGCAATAGTTGCGCCCGATCGCGTCTCGTGCGATAACCATGCACCAAAGACGCGCCGTGCGACGCAAGACGAGCAGACGCGCCTACTCAAATGCATTCACGAGACGCTCATCGAAGTCGGGTTTTATAAAGCGGCGACGAAGAGCACGGCCATGCATCGATTGCAGAATATCTTTCAACGAGCCGATCTCCACGACGACGAAATACGCCTGCTCATGGGGATGTTTGGCGAAATCGGGAATTATGCACGTCTCATCGATCGCGGCATTCGCCCAGAGAAAATACGCCCCGTCGATAAGTATTTAGATTTCGATCGCGGTGCGATAGAAGAAAAAAAGCTCCAATGTACGGAGACGGGCGAAATGTCGATACGACCGACGAGCGATCGCGACAATAAAAGCGCGTGATACGTTGTAATTTACCGCATCTGGTGTTAATTTAAGTAGAAGTGTTATTCGCCGTAAGAGGTAGTAATGAGGAAATGTCCAAATTGTAAGAATCCGCTTCCCGTAGGGGCACGACGTTGTGTGCATTGTCGCGCACTTGTCGGCGATACGATGAATGAACACGACAATTCATCGACGCACATGGGATTTGGCGGCAGTTATACATCTGAAGAAGAGCGAGCGTCTTCTACTTCGCTTGGTTTGCCAGGGTCTCTGACGCTATCGCGCAATGTCGATGGCGGTTCGCGCCGTCAAATGAACCATGGTTTCGACGAATCTCCACACCATACGATGCTCGGTCTAGGCCCTGTGATGAGCAATTCGCGCAATTCATACGATTCGAATAACGACACGATGGGGGCGTTTTCTGGGCAACGCACGATATCGGGCATGCCCGGCATATCGGGATTTTCGGTCAATTCGATGAATCGCTCGTCGGCTCGCACGCCCGAGCGCCCGCTCAAAGCCGTTTCGATGCGTCCAACGCGCGAAGTTCAAACGGTGAGCGATGCCGATCTCATGTCGATGCGCCAAAATACGCCGGCGGTTTCGGTCGCCGTGCCGCCCAGTGATGCATTGCGTAGCTCGCCCAAACTCGACGCTTTCACGCCGAGTTCTACCGCCAAAACGCCGACTTCGTCCGATGCCGTCTTTGATTCGATGCTCCAATTCAGTGCCGCGAGTGATGCCAACGACGACGATCCGTTTGCCGGTTTGCCGGGCGTTGCGCCCAAGCCCTCGTCGCTCGTCGATGAAGAATTCGTCGATTTGACGTCGAAATTGTTTGGCGACGACTTCGCCGCTGGCACGTCGAACGTCGACGATGACGAAGATGGCTGGGATTTCGATTTTGCGCCTTCTTCTCCCGAGCCCAACGTCGATGTCCCAAAACTCAACATTCCCGAGCCCGAGCCTGCAAAAGTCGAAGCGCCAAAAGTTGCCGATCCCGAAACCGACGAAGCCGAACGCCCGCCCGTCATATCGGTCGCTGATCCCGTTGCGGCCATTAAAAAAACCGCCGAAACGTCCGAAGAACCCGAAAAAGTCGATAAGACCGAAAAAACAAGTCACGAAGTCGTCGTCGCCGAACTCGGCGCCTCTAAGCGAACCGATAAAGTGGCTACGCCCGCTGCAACACCCGAAGAAATCGAGGAGGCGTCGAGCGCAATGGGCGATTTCGTCCTCAAATGTGCGGCTTGGTCGACGCTATGCGTCTATTTGCTATGGGGCATCGTTTCGTTCAAAGACAAAGACAAGCTTTTTGCAGGCGATTCTGCGTTTGCGGGCATTCTGCTCGCGACTATCGTCGCCTTCTGTTTTATCTCCAATATTGGCTATTTGGCATGGTTTGATAAGTCGAAAGGCAAAGTGCGTTCGGCTGTTTTGTTGGTGGCCACGGTATTGCTCGGCATAGGGGCTGTCTATGCCAATGGTTTAGTCGCCTTCAATATGCCGCTCATCGTGATTCCGATCGTGCTCCAATTGATCGGCGTCGTCATGAATGCTCGCCGCTAGCGGCACGCATCGGCGATTTGCCGCAGAACTCAAAAAGGCAGAGCGATCTGCCTTTTTTTATTATTGCCCAATGGCGCGAGCGTGGTAAACGGCATTGCGCAACGGGGGAGTGGCTTTTGGATACGTATTTGAGGATGCCAATTTGAGATGAAGCGCTTTGGATATCGCATAATAGGTGCAGTTTTATGGCTCGTCGTCTCGACTCCGGCGCAAAGTGCGCCGCCTGCGCCCGTGGTGCTAGGCGCGACACAACGCACGATAACGGCTCAACTCAAGCCTGCACGCCCCAAAAAAGTCGTCGAATTGCACTATTACGACGACGAAGGGCGGATTTGCTTCGATTCTTGGCAAATCGAAGCCACTCGCATCGATATCTATGCCGGCGATAGCGTGACGTTTCGCGTTCGTAGTGCACGGCGTTGCGCCGATAAAGCACTCAAAGCCCCACAAATACAGCGAGCGACTTGGAGCGTGCGCGGCGGCAAAAATAAGTCGTCCGATAAGAGCGAAACGCTTGAGCCGCAATCGTCGTCGTTTGCCTTTAGTCACGTATTTCAGACGCCTGGTTCGTATACCGTGACCGTTCAAAATCGCGTCGACGAACTCGAAGTCCATACGGTCAATGTCAACGTCGTCGTTACGGAGCGCCCTGCCCATGTTGTTGAACCACAAAGCGCAGAATAACGCCTCGACGGGCGGGGCAGAAGCCAAAAGCGAGCCCAAAGATTATGCAAAATCGTATCGCGTCTTTGCGACGTTTATCGCCTGTGCGTTTTTACTGCTCTTGTCGCGATTTTGGTATCTCCAAGTCGTCGAAGGCGAACACTACCGGCAACTCGCGTTTAACAACTTCATCAAACGCCGCGTCGTTCAAGCCGAACGCGGGCAAATATTCGACATTAAGAATCGCGTCGTCGCGACGAATCATCCGTCGTACGATGTCGCACTCACGCCTGCATTCTTCCGCGAGCAGGACGAAAGTGAGGCGTCGTTTTTGGAGCGAATCGATGCTTTAGCTGGCGCATTGGCTCTGACCAACGACGAAAAAACGCGGCTCATCGAAAAGTTGCGCACCGTCCCCAAAGCCGACCGATTTTCGCCGATTACGATTAAAACGGGTATTACGCGCGATCAACTCGCTCGCGTCGAGACGAATTCCCTCATGTTTCACGGCGTCGAAATCAATGCGACGAGCCGTCGATATTATCCGTTTAACGAAATCGCCCCGCATCTCATCGGATACGTCAATCAGATTAACGACGAAGAATTGCAAAAACTCAAGATATATGGATATCGCTTGGGCGATGTGACGGGGCGCATGGGGATAGAACGGGCGTATGAACCGATGTTGCGAGGCGCCAATGGGTTGAGCGCAAGCGTCGTCAATGCGAAAGGCATTCCGCAGACCGACCCAGAATCGTTGGCGCTCATGCGCGATTGGCACGATATCGAGCCCATTTCGGGCAAAAACATATATCTCACCGTCGATATGGATTTTCAGCGCATTTTGAAAGAAGCTCTGCGAAATTATCCGACGGGTGGAATCGTCGCCGTCGAGCCGCAAACGGGGCGGATATTGGGCATGGCATCGGCGCCGACGTTTAATCCAAACAGCTGGTCGGGGCGGCTCAGCCGCGACGAGCACCGCGATGCCAACACGAATCCCTATAAGCCCATGCTCGATAAGACGTTGTTGTCGTATTTCCCGGGGTCGGTATACAAAGTCATTACGGCGGTTGCGGCGCTCGAAGAGGGTTTGATGCATCCGCAAGATACGCTCAATTGCCCTGGGTTCTATGAATACGGCAAGCAACGCCGCCGGTTCCACTGCTGGAAGCACTCGGGGCATGGTGCCGTTTCGGTCGTTGAAGCCCTCGGATCGAGCTGTGACGTCTATTTTTATAAGGTCGGCGAAAAGCTCGGAATCAATACTTTAGCCGATTATGCCCACATGTTTGGGCTCGGTTCGGCGACGGGAATCGGGATAAATAACGAATCGAGCGGTACGGTGCCAACGCGTGAGTGGCACAATAAGCAATCGAAAGAGGGCTTCCAAGGCGGGTTTACGCTCTCGACGTCGATCGGACAAGGCGACGTCAAGACGACACCGCTACAAATCGCCATGATTTATGCTGCTTTGGCAAACGGCGGTACGCTCTATTATCCGCAAATCATCGATCGCATCGAAACTGCCGACGGCACGCCGATCTTTACATATCCCAAGCGCGTGCGAACGAAATTCCCATTTAAACGCGAAACGATTGCGACAATAAATCACGGGCTCGATATGGTCGTCAACAGCGAGATCGGCACGGCTTATCATTATCGCTTGTCGAATATCAATGTGGCGGGCAAAACGGGATCGGCACAAGTCATTTCTCGGCGCGTCAAAAGTGCCGCCGTCGAATTCAAATACCGCGATCACGCTTGGTTTGCGGCATTTGCACCGATCGAAAATCCGCAGATCGCCGTCACGGTATTCCTCGAACACGGCGGTTCGGGGTCGGCAAATGCCGCTCCCGTTGCCATGGAAGTCATCGAGCGATATTTTCGAGAAATCGTCGAAGCCGAAAATTGATAGGGGATAGCCGTGAAGATATTTAAGACGAAACCGATAAAGACGCTTTTTTCGACGGTCGACTGGGTTTTGCTCGTGCTCGTATTGGGGATCATCGGCATTGGCGTATTCAATTTGGCGAGTATTGCGAATATCCTGCCTAAGCCACTGCACAATACGCAGATTTTGTGGTTCGCGCTCGGCTTTTTGTTTTTCGTCATTCCGTGTGCATCGATCGATTATCGCAATTATTCGCGCTTCGGAACGCTTATCTATGGGGCGGGAATTGGGCTTTTGATCATCGTCTTGTTGTTCGGAACTGACTTTAACGGATCGAAGCGTTGGCTCAATTTGGGCTTATTTCACATGCAGCCATCGGAGTTGATGAAAGTCGCCACCGTCATCTTCGTCGCCAAGTTTTTTTCCGATCGAGAACACCGACAAGATTACACGCTTAAATCGCTTTTGCCTCTGTTTGGGGCGATTTTATTGCCCATGTTGCTCATCTTCTTAGAGCCCGATTTGGGGACGGCGTTGTTGATCGGCTTGATTTCGGCGGTGATGATCTTGTTCGAAGGCGTGAAACGCAAGACGATCGCGTTGCTCGTGGCAATCATGATCGCTTGTGCGCCGGCGGCTTGGTTTGTCATGCACGATTATCAGCGCACGCGCGTCTTGACGTTTTTGCAGATCGAAGAAGACCCCTATGGGAGCGACTGGCAAGTCAAAAACTCGGTTATCGCCGTCGGCGCCGGCGGTTTAACGGGGCGCGGTTATGGGCAAAGTACACAAGTTCAGAAGGGGTTTGTGCCCGAGCCCGAAAACGACTTTGCACTTGCCAATTGGGCCGAAGAGTATGGATTTATCGGCGTTTTGGCTTTGTTTTTGTTGTATTTTGCGCTTTTAATGTGGGCACTCCACATTGCGCATTCTGCGCGCGATCGATTTGGCATGTTGTTAGCAGTGGGGATAGCAACCGTATTCTTTTGGCAAATCGTCGTCAATTCGGCCATGGTCGTGCGTTGGGCACCCGTCGTTGGGATTACTTTGCCGCTCATTTCGTATGGTGGTTCGAGCGTTTTGTGCATGATGATTTGCATCGGCATATTGATGAATGTATCGATTCGCCGGCACATGCTCGCGGGGAGCTAAAAAGGTTTGGGATCGCGCCTCGATTGGAACGCAAGCTCGCCGCTTGGATTGGGATCGGCGTAGCCGAAAGGCGCGGCGTATGCGCGCAACGCAGTGAGCACATAGCCGCGCAAGCGGCGCGTATTGAGCGGATGCGACATAGCGCCGCCGCGTAGGCGTATTGCCCGTAGGGCAATAGCCGTAGCCCAGAGCCCGTATTGCCACCCGGCAATAGGGCGACGCCTGAGTCACCATAGGTGACGAAGGCCCCGCGCGCGTATTGAATGGGCGTGAATGGTGGTCGTAGCGTCGAGTGACAAAAAAAGTTGAATGAAATCAAGGTGTTAGAGGGTAGATTGTAGAATTTGTGAAAAGTGTGTGCAAAACCTACACCAAAAAAGCGAAAAAAAAGCGTCGGTCGTTTTGCAATTCGCATAGACATTTGATAGACGGAGGCAAATTCACTTGCCAAATGGAGCGAATGAATATGGGAATGAAGACGATAAATAGCTTAAGGACGGCATTTTTGGCGTCGGCGCTTGTGGTGCTGAGCGGTGGTTGTGAGCTCGATACGGTGCCGGATTGGGGGGCAAGCGTGCCCGCCCAATGGCATCGTTCGTGGGGAGCTTTCGTATATTCAGATGGGGAGCAGTGCGCGTTGTCAAGATGGCGACGGGTGTTTTAGCGAGGAATTTGAGTACGACGTTTGCCCAGAGCGTTATAGCCGGTGCAATGTCGACAGCGAGGGCAAATATTATTGTATGCAAAAGTGCCCGAGTGGGCAGATTGCGTGCGATGGCTTGTGCATCGATGCCAAGGCCAACGACGCGTTTTGTGGCGCCGAGAATACGTGTAGTGGGGTGGAGTGTTGCCGCAATTACGAAACGTGTGGTTCGTGGCAGACGTGTATCGATGGCAAGTGCCAAGACAAGGCGTGTACGGTCGGGACGCCGCGGTGTACCGATGGCGTCGTTTATGTGTGCCAGATCGATGGAAACGCGACGAAGTGGATGGAGGCGCTGGCGTGCGAAAACCATACGTGTAATGCCGAGAATTCGGGATGTGCGAGTGAATCGCCGTGCTATATCGATGGCAAGAGCGTGATGCATGGGCAGCGGGCGTGTAGCGGCGACGGGCGAAAGGTGTACGGCTGCATGGATGGAGAAATCCATCTGATTACAGAGTGTGCAGAAGGGCTCGTTTGCGGTGGTGATAAAGTGTCGTGCGTGAACTATGCATCGTGTTTAGACGGCGAAACGGTCGTGTCGCACGAGCAGAAATCGTGTCGCGATGCGAGTGTTCAGACGTGTGTGAATGGGAGCTTTGTGCTGGGCGTCGATTGCTCGAAAAATACCGATGGCAAGACGGCATGCCGCGATGGCGCATGTGTCGTCGCCAATTGCTTTGTCGATGGGAATGTGTTGGGGAATCGGAGCAGCATTTGTCGCGGTTCGAAGTTGTATCGCTGCGATTCGGGCGTTTTGAACGAGACGTTGGATTGCTCGAAGAATGCCGATGGCAAGACGGCGTGCCGCGATGGGCAGTGTAGCGTTCCGAAGAATTGCACTGCCGATTTGGACGGTGCCTCGCAAGTCGTCAAAGATGGTGCGCGTGTATGCCGTGGCGATGAATTGTTGACGTGTACAAACGGAAACATCGAGACGGTGCAACATTGCGATGTTGCGGGCTATGTTTGTCAGGACAGTGGCGACGACGCAAGTTGTGCGCCCGTCTTTCGATCGATCAAGGCGATGCGCGGCGTATTCGACCATCTCTACGACAAAGAAGTGTGCAGCAAGACTGGGAACATATTCGTCGATGCGAACGTCGAGGTCATCGGCGTGGTGACGGCGATGCGGATGACGCAGAATAATTACGGATTCGTCATGCAGGAGTTGGGCGATAACCCGAAACACAGTGGGATTATCGTCAATTGCAAGACGAAAGCGTGTCAAAAATACGACGACGGTTCGAAGGTGGCGATTGGCGACGTCGTCGCCGTGACGTCGACGCAGCTCAACAGTTATTATTGCCAGTTGCAGGTGTTTCAAGAATCGGGTAGCGTTTCGGTGAAGAAAGTCAATCTCTCGACGCAACTCCAACCCGTCGTCATCGATGCGGCGCAACTCGATTCGCCAACGGAATACGAACCGAATAATCCCTATAACAATGTATTAGTGGCGATTAAGAACGTCTCGATTGCGTCGAAGCAAGACAAGGGACCGGCTGGGTTTGCGGGAATCGATGCGGCTGGGAGCGATGTCTTCGTCAATAATGCGCTGTTTTTAGACGAAGATAATGCGCTTTCGCAGACGATGCCGATCGAATTGAAAAAGACCTACGACGTCGTCGGCGTTGGCTTATGGTCGTATAACAAATCGACGTTGGCGCCGCGCAATGCAAGCGATATTGCCGAAGTCAAGCCGTGCGAAGGGAAAAAGGGCACGACGGCGATTTGCATAAGGCGCGAGGGCAAGTATTTGTCGGCGACTTGCACCGATGGCGTGCTCGGGGCGACGCCCGAGAATTGCACCGAAAAGGGGCAAATATGCGATGTCGAAGAGGTGGCTGTGGTAAACGATGCCGAAACGCCGAAATCGCTATGTCGGGCAGCGGCGAGCTGTGCCGATTCTAAAGATAATCCAATCATCGAAGGCGATTGGGGGTGCGAGAACGATACTAAGCTCACTAAATGCCTATATAATAAGGATTGCAAAGCGGGCGAGGCGGATACGTGTAGCAAAGGCATTTGGTCGGGCAATGCCGACGAATCGAAGACGTGCAGTAAAGCGTGCAATGTGTCGCAGAGAATTTGCGATCCGGCGGCGATTAAAAAATGCGGATTATCGCAATTAGACGCAGAAAATTCAGTGGCGCGGGTTCGCGTCGAAGATATTTCGGATGGAGACGTCGAAGCTTATATTTACTGCACGCTCGACGAAACGGCTCCGATTGCGTCGTGGCCCTATAAAATGCGCCTCGTGCCAGTGCCTGCCGAGTCTTGTCCGGACTGCCCCAAGGATGTGACTGAATACGTTTCGATGCGCGGGTCTTTGCCGAGCACGACGGGGACTTATACGTGCGTCGCAGTGGCAGCTGTGGCATCGGGCGATTCTTTCGTTTGTTCGAAATCGCTCATCGAGCCGAAACCGCTCAATCCTGACACGAAGGTCAATGAGTCGCAGAAGGAGAGCTATGAGGTTGGGAATGTGACGCGCATATTGGCGAAGTGGGATTTTAACACCGAGGATTGTACGAAGTTGACGAGTGGCGTGCTCGGGGCGAGTACTTTTTCGCTCAGTGCAAAACAAGACGATGTGAAATGCAATTCTAGCTATGTCGCAGCCCAGACGTCGTGGGGCACGGGCGATAGTGCCGATTTTGAGGAAGATCTCTATTGGGCGATCGTCGTCGATACGACCGGATACGCCAATATCGCGCTTTCGTTCGAAATTCGCAGCAGTAAGCCCGATAATCTCGTGACCGTTGCCTATCGCGTGACCGATGGTGGAAAATTCACGGCAATCGGCGACCCAGTGGCGATTCCAAACAGCTCGCTGGCGAAGATCGACGCGACCTTGCCAGAGACTGCTGCAAATGCTGGAAAAGTCACGATGGCTATTTTCCCGCATAAAACCGAATTGATTAAAGGCGTTGGACCAAATATCCGGATCGATAATGTCGTCGTCCGAGGCGTTGCGATAGAGGAGTAGATGGCTCGAGCGAGCTGTATCGAGTTGTTTCATCAGCTATTGGGCTCGCCGACGTCGTCCGAGGCGTTGCGATAGAGGAGTAGATGGCTCGAGCGAGCTGTATCGAGTTGTTTCATCAGCTA
>SFMP01000019.1 GCA_004554395.1 Myxococcales bacterium
CGCCTTGACACCAAAACCCATCGCCTTGACACCAAAACCCATCGCCTTGACACCAAAACCCATCGCCTTGACACCAAAATCGATAAACGGCATGGCAGCCATCGTCGCCTGTCTTGCGCTATCGTGCGCTAGCGGCTGTAAAGATGCCCCCCAAAAGCCAAAGAAACAACCATCGGCACCTGCTTTTCATTTCGAAGAAATGTCGTCGCAAATCGAACGGCTCAACAACGCATCGCAATCGCCAATCGACGATGTGCCAACGGCACAACTGCGCCCTAGCGATAGCACTCTTGCCCAGCAACGATCCCCATCCCATCCACAAACGCCCCCCCAGACTCCCCTCGGGCAAAGGGCTCTCACGCCACCACAAACGATTCCGACGATCGACATCGCCTCGGCACTCGCCAATCTTCAGCCACAAACCCTCGAACAAGTGGCGCGCCGCCCCCTGAGCCAATTCCCGACCGACGCCACGAAATACCGACTCCGCGTCAATGTGCAATTCCGAGGCTTGCCCAAAAGCATCTCCGACGCCTACGACGAACGCCTCTTTTCGCTCCTCAACGCTCGCGCCCCCCAACCGTGGACTTTGCTGCGATCTCGAAACATCGAAAAAAACGAAACTTTCGACGCCCGACTCAACGTCTCATTCAAACGCGATCTCATCCGCCAAAAAGGTCACGGCAAACAATCGCCCATGCGCACCGTCATCAAATTCGAGTTGTCGTTTTCGTTTTCGGGCATGCCCCAAAACGACGTCTCGTGGCGCAATTGGCGCTATGAATGGGTCGAAGAAGCCGTCAACCTCTCCGAATCGGCGATTTCCGAGCGATTCTGGCACGATCTCGAAGCACGAGTCCCCGTCCTCACGTCGATGCGACGCGACGAAACGGCACAATGGATGCGAGCACAAGGCTTATCGCCCGCCATCCTTAGCGACGAAACACAAGGCATTTCATCGCCCGACCACACCTACTACCCCGACGGATGCCTCGTCTCTCACGCCACCACCGACGACAAACGCGAAACCTGGATCCGCACCATCCGCACCCCCAATGCCCCCCCGCAATCACTCGCCATTGCAAACGTCGAAGACCTCCGATGTACGCGCCAAGGCGTGCTCACCCTGGCCTACGACACGCCCATGCAAATGAGCCTCTATTACCAGTCGCCCACCGCCGATACCGCTTGGAAGACGACGATCCGCCTTGCCCTCCCAGCCGCCGCATCCACCACGCGCATCCACCTCGACGACGACTTGATTTGCACCATCCCGCGCCATGTCACGCCACAAACGCGCATGACCGAACTCTATTGCATCGACCGCCAAACGGGGCTCGCTCGATTCAAAACTGCCCCTATCCCCGGCGCATTCAGCGGTTTCGCCTACGACGAAACCCAAATCGTCGTCGCCACCGACCAAGCCATCGCCGCCATCGCACGCAACGGCACCACCATCGACGTCAAAAAAATCGAATCGCGCTCTCGCCTCCGCACTCGCCTCTCGTGCCAACTCCCCAACCGACTCGTCTTCAACACCGCCCCCGGAGAATTCGTCGCCTACAACACCACCGAACACGTCATCGACTGGCAATACCGCGCCCTCGATTCCGATTTTCTCCACTGCGGTCAAGACAATACGCTACTCCTCTCCGAATCGGGCGGCTACCTCCTCGCCATCGACATCGACGCAAACACACCAAAATGGCGCTTCAAAACCGTCTCGCGTCCGCGCGACGTCATGACCTACCGCGGCATCGTCTACATCCTGCTCGACCGCGCCATCGTCGCACTCGACAACGCCACCGGCACCCTACGCGCACAAATTCCACTCCCTTGGCGCGCCAACGCGTTCATCCAAATCGGCCACAAAACCTACATCGACACACCCGACATCGTCTTTCCTTGGTCACTCGGCCTTTGACGCCGCCTATTTCGCTACGCTCAATACGGCTCCGCGCGTGCGCTATTTCGCCCTTGGGGCTCAATACGCGCCCTGGGTCGCCCTATCGGCAAAGCCGATACGGGCTCTTGGTCGCCCTATCGGCAAAGCCGATACGGGCTCTGGGTCGCCCTATCGGCAAAGCCGATACGGGCTCTGGGTCGCCCTGTCGGCAAAGCCGATACGGGCTCTGGGCTACGCCTATTTCGCTGCGCTCAATACGGCTCCGCACGTGCGCTATTTCGCCATTGGGGCTCAATACGCGCCCGCAATTGCCCAGAGACACGAACCCGTACAATTATTTTTGAAAAAAACCGTCACATTTTTTTTTCGACGACATAATTCCAATGCAAGGGCAACGATCGACGGCTGACTCGGTTGTCGCACGAGATCGTGTCCCCCACTCAGGAGAAGTCGTATGAAAGAAAAAGACTTACGCGAGAAGCACCTATTCTCTAAGAACGATGTCTTTTCTTCGGCTTGGAACGAACTCAGTGGCGACGAAAAGACTTGCGCACAACCTCCACTTCTGTTCGCCGCCGACGATCTGACCGAAGCACCGACGGAGTTGGTTACCATCATCAACGGAGCTCTATTGCATCGATATCGCGATGTATTCAAGCAATGCAAAGACAAATTCGGACTCAATATCGCGCTTTTTGGTCTCGAGAACCAAACTGAACCAGAAGGCGATATGCCCGTGCGCGTCATGTTGTACGATGCTCTTGGCTATTATGCCCAGACTCAACAGCACGATCGCCCTAAAAAACTCATTCCCATATTTACCCGAGTCCTTTATTTTGGCTACACTAAACGTTGGAATACGCCTCGTTCAATTGGCGATCAATGCACCATTTCGCCGAGTTTAGCGTCGCGATTTCAAAACTACAGAATCGAAGTCTTCGAACTGGCATGGCTCAGCGATGAACAAATCGAACGACTCACGGGCGATCTCAAAGTTCTGGCAGTTTTTCTCCGAAAAATGCGTCGACAAGAACTCGACGATTGGCCCGATCTCGAAATCAAATACGTCCCCGAAGTTCTCGACCTGCTCACAGCCATTACAGGGCATCGACAGTTTAAACAAAACAAACGTAAATACGCCAAACGTCAAGGGAGGATTACAATGTGCGAGCTCTTTCAAAAACACGACAATGATTTGATCAAAAAAGGCAGAGCTGAAGGCATGAAACAAGGAGAAGCAAAAGGCAGAGCTGAAGGCGAAAAATGTGGCTTGGCAAAAGGCATGGCTCAAAAAGCTCTCGACATCGCTAAAAATCTCATTGCCATGCACATGCCAGAAGAAGACGTCGCAAAAGCTACGGGGCTATCGCTCAAACAAGTACAAGCTCTCGCCGTCGGGGCATAGGCGCGCTAATTGCTATTGCGTTCGAGGTAATTGGCGGCGAACATGAGCACAAGGCTAATCATGGCGCCATTGAGATCGCCCGTGGCGATGACGCTTTCACCTTCGTCGGTCAGAGACAGGGCATTGAGCAAGACGCTTGTACCAGGCACGCCAAAGCTACTCGCTGCCGAAACGATCTCGGGCCAAAGCGAGACGAAGTTTTTGGCGTTTTCGGGCGATGAAAATATGGCTTCGAGATTGAGATGGGGTTGCGCCGCCGTCGAAAGCGATGCCGTCACAGCTTTCGGTGGCACAAAATCGGGGAATCCACGCCCTAGGCGTATGCCCTCGATTCCTTGGAGCATGAAAAAGAGCGTCGGTGCACTGACCGAATCGGATTCGGCAATGCCGCCCAAAGCTTGCAGAAAAGTCTGTGCACCATCGGGCGATTTTTCTAAATCTTCGTCGCGCGTCTTGACGATATCGAGCACAGGGGAGTTTTGTAGCGAAGGCAAAACTTCGGGGCGCAAAAAGAGCACCATGTGGGGATCGGCTAAGTAGAGCACGCGTTTGTATAGCCCCGAGGAACGCGAATAACGCCCGTCATCGATATCGGGCGTGGCAAGCGGGCGTTCGCGGAACGTCGACCAAATGATGCGCGTTGGAAACGACTGCGTTATCGTCTTCTTGAGCGATTCTTCGGGGATATCGTGAGCGACGGCGAGAAAAGTCTCGGCATAGAGCTTTGGATTAGCCGTCGCGATGAGCATGGCTCGGACTTCGTTGACGGGATCGATCTCGGATGCTCCCAGCGCAAATCGATAATCGGGGAATGCCCGATAGAGCCGTCGCACGCTATCTTCGAAACGCGAACCTGCAACGCGATCGTTGCGAATCAAGACGATGAGTTTGGCATTGCCCGGTGCCAATCCCTTGAGCTTTGGCATGCTCGCCAAATCCCTACGCGTCGCTTCGAGTTTTTTCTTATCGCGCGTCAAATCGTATTCGGGGCGTTCGTCGACTTCTTCTTCTCTTTCGGGTTCGTCGACTTCGATCGAATCGGTATCGAACGACGGCTCATCGGCAATCGGCGTCAAATCTTCGTCGAAAGGATCGTCGTTGGCATCGACGGCGGGTGCCTCAGGCAAGCCTTCGCCGTCTTCGTCCCAATCTTGCATCATGCCAAAGCCCGTCAAGGGTTCGGTCGACCAAGCAATATCGACGTCGAACGATGCTCGCATTGCATCGATATAGAGCCCAACCGCATAAAAGGCGAAGAAATGGACGACGAGAGCGACGACGATGGCAACGCACTTCACGACGATGCGCTCTCGCAGAGAAACCGCGGGCGTCTTTACGTAATACCCAATCGCCGGTCTTTCATCCATAAAACGAACAATGCGGTTAAATGATACGATGGTGCAGTAGGTTTCGGCGTGCACACGGCACGCAAAACACATGCACAAAAAAAGCGCCCGTTGGGCGCTCGAAATCACGCAACGACACGGCACCCAAAGCGAGCACCGTGCGTAGAGATGAGTGCGCGCCTTATTGATTGACGATGAATTCGGCGCGGCGATTGCGTTGATGTTCGGATTCGCTCGATGCGCCCGAAACGACGGGATCCATGGCACCGCGCGATTTCGACGTTACTTTTTTGACGCCAAGGCGAGAAATGACGCTCTTGACGGCATCGGCACGGCGTTTGCCGAGTGCCATATTGTACTCTTCAGTACCGCGTTCGTCGCAGTGACCGACGACTTGCAACGAGCTGACGTCGCTACGCGACTTGAGGCACTGGGCGTTTTCTTCGATCGTCGATTTGGCATCGGAACGGATCGTCGCTTCGTCGAAGTCGAAGTACGCAACGCGCGGTTGGCAAACGGGCGCATCGACGCACTTTTTGTTTTTGCAGATTTGGCCAGCGGGGCAATCTTCGTCGACGAGGCACTCGGGCTTGGGCACGCAACGGTTGTTTTCGCACAAGTAATTTTCGGGGCAATCTTCGGCAACGGTTTCGGGATAGCATTCGGGCCCGCAGCGACGATCACGGCATTTCTGACCGGCCGGGCAATTGATGCCAACTTCGGGATTGCAGTAGCCATTGATGCGTTGGCACGAGCCACTATTGCAGATATAACTTTCGTCGCGCTTGCTCGAGCAGTGCTCGTCATTGCGGCATTCTGCGCATTTGGCATTGAGGCAGTATTCATTCGCAGATTTTCCGCTCTTTTCTGCCGTACAATCGTTGTCGTCGTAACATTCCGGATACGAGGGCGAACAACCGTATGCCAAACAAACCATGAAGCCAGCCATTACGGTGGCGAATATACTCCGACTTTTAAACATCGACTCCTCCTTGCAGGAAACTATCGTGACAAAATCTCAAATCGCATTTACGAGGGCAAATTCACTGTTTCAGATTTGATGACCATCGCAATTCGGCATAGCCTACCCAAGTGACATTTTTTTGTCAAACACTCAATGTGCGATCGGGTAAATCGCCAAATCGACCGACTCGGTCGGTCATGACCAACAAAGACGATCGCAATTCTATTCCCAATGCAACACCTCTTGTCACGTAAAAACAACTTTATTATGTAGGTCATTCGTGCGATAATCCACACTGGTAGGCAGATCATGTGCATTTACACATGTCGATGATTTTTTTTGGATAACCTCATGTCGAATACAACGCCCTCTGGAACTGATGCCCCCGTTGTGCAGTCCGTTCCATCTGCATCTCACCCGATGGTTCCACCACCGGGGCTCATGTCTCAATCGCTGATGATTTCGGATCCATCGATTCGCGCAGCAGTTCGTCGCAACTCAAAATTGACGCAAATTGCCCTCGTCATCTTGGCTGTCGTCGCTCTCGGTTGCTTTGCATTCGCCGTTCTCTTTGCCTCCAACCAGATCAATGATAATCGCAATGCGGTTCAAAGTGCCGAACAAGCAGCACGAGCGAAGCAAATCGTCGTCGCACAAGCCATGCGTAGCGCGGTTATCGAAGACGAAGACCCCGTCGTCGAAGAAAAGCGCGTCTATTTTAACATATCGTCGTCGCCCCCCGGTGCCGATGTCTACGTCGATGGGCTTTTCGTCGGGCAAACGGGCGACTCGCTCGAAAAACGATTCAAGCAAAGCAATGCGACATCGCAAGTCATCGTCGCGCTCGACGGATATTACGTCGAAAAGCTATCGTTTTCACATGCCAAAGACTTCTCCGAGCTCGTCACGCTCAACGAGATTCCCGTCGTTCAAGCCGTCGTCAAAGAAAAAGTCGACAAAGGCGAGGTGACGACGAACAATGCTATCGTCGTCGGCGTGCCGTCGGCAAGACCGACGAAAGCCAAAAAAGCCGATGCCAAACAAGCTGCCGCTGTGCCAGCCGACGACATCATTTTGCCCGACTAATCGTTTCACGAGTCTTGAATTACCCGCGCATGTTTGACATTTGACATGTGCGCACTTTACCCTTTGCGAATGCGAGGTTTTTATGTCCGACACGAACGATAATGCTTTTGAAATCGACTTCAGCGTATGTTGCCCCGATGCATCGGCGCCCGGCGAGCCTTATCATGCGATTATGAAAGTAGATGCCGATGGCAAAACCGATGGCACGCTTTGGGGGCAGGGTACGAAATTGATGCTCTTCGACGATCACATTGCGGCGCAAAAGATCCTCGAAGTCCTTGGAAATCAAGGATTTGCATTGCGCGGCGTAACAAAAGCGCATCTCGAAGAGCTCAAAAAACTCGAGGCCTCGGAACGCGCCGAACTCTTCGTCATCATTGGGTTTACGGCGCGTGGCGATATCGAGGCGATGCCTTTGGCCGAGCATTTGGCTCGCGTTTCGAAAGCCGGAAACCCACCTCCCGTTCCTAAAAAGCACTAAATTGTTCGACACGACGCCTCGATTGAGGCGTTTTTTTTGACGTGTATTTGCCATGATCATCGCTTTTTCGGGCGTCGATTGCGCAGGAAAATCGACGCATATCCGATGCCTTGAAGAATATTTCGTTTCGCAAGGTAAAACTTGCAAAATATTGTGGTATCGCCCTGGGTATTCGAAGGAATTGCAGCTATGCAAGGCTTGGGTACGGGGGGGGTATCGGATCTGCAAACGCGGAATCGGCGCAGCAAAGCGGCTTTTGAGCAAGGCATTGCCCAATCGCGCGTGCGCTGTAGCGGCAGATTTGCAGGGCAATATTGATGAGGCACAAGCGAGCCGTGTAGTCGAGGCGCAAACGAGCCGTGTTTCTGATGTGCAAGATGCAGCAGGAACGCTCAAGCTTCCGCCTCCATTGTGGCTCGTGACGGCGTTTATCGACACGGTATTGCAGTGGGGCGTCGTTTTGCGAGCGCAAGCGAGCCGCTATGACGTCGTGATTTGCGACCGATATTTCGAAGATGCGAAGCTCGATATTGCATTCAAATATCCGCAGTATGTGTTTGCGGAGTCGTTATTTGAACCGATACGGCGGGCGATACCGCGCCCCGATGTCGCCCTATTGCTCATGTTGCCGTTCGAGACGGTGTGCGAGCGATCGGATGCCAAAAACGAACCATTCCCCGATTCGCCCAAAGTTCGGGCATTGCGCTACCGCGCCTATGAATTTTTGGCCGACGATGGCGTGTATCGGGTCATCGATAGCACGGGTTCGATCGAAGAGACGCATCGTCGCATTATCGCCGCCATCGAAGAAGCAACGGCGAAATAGCCGTTGGCATTTTGACTTTAGCTCCGCGCCAAGGCCGTCGATTCGCCCTAAAGTGGCCGGGCGTATGCGCGCAACGCAGTGAGCACATAGCCCGGCTGGTGCGCCGTATGCCTGCGGCATAGGCGCACTAGGTGCGCGTATTGGCCATGCCAATAGCGCACCCCCAAAATAAAAAAGAGACGCTCGAAACGCACAAAAACGCGTTAGAAACTGGCAAAGTGGCGCGGATGGCGGGTTAGCGCACGGCGAGTCGGAATCGTTGCCAGATGTCGTCGGATTCGGTGTTGTAGAAGATGAAGATGGGTTTGCCTTTGATTTCGCGGCGGTGGACGATGGCGCCGTAGCTGTTGCGGATGCGGTCGTTGAAGGTGTCGCGGTTGTCTTCGAGGACGTAGTAGAATTCGCCGTCGAGGGTGAGTGCGTTTGTCTGCGAGAAGAGGCTTTTTGAGGGGAGCCTGACGGGGTACCATTTGCTGGGCTCGTCGTCGGTACGAGCGTGCCATGATGTGGCGAATGGGATTTCGTAGGCGATAGTTGGGGTGGCGTTGGGGTCGTGTGGCATGACGACGGCTTGCGGCAGTGGCGTGTCGTTGACGTAGGGATGGACGCCGATGAGTTGGACGGTGTCGCCGGGGCGTGCGATGATGCGCCCGAAAAAGGCGCGGTGGCGGGTCATGCCTTTGTCGCTGATGGTGTCTTCGACGAGGACGACGTCGCCGTAGTGGGGTTCGGCGTGGGCAAAAGCGAGTTTGTTGACGAAGAGGGCGTCGCCGCGTTCGATGGTGGGGTTCATGGTGTCGTTGCTCATCCAGGTGCGTTGGACGACTCGTGTCGAACTGAAATAGAATGCGAAGATGAGCGGGACCCAGAACGTAGCGAGTGCGATGGCAAAGGCGCCCAAGGCGCTGGCGTGGCGGATTTGGTTGGGGGAGGCCGAGAAGACTTTGGCGGCGTTTGTGCCCCAAACGCCGATGAGAACGGCGATCCAGAGCACGACAAAGCCCAAGGGGAACATGGTCAAGACCATGGCGATGACGAGGACGACGACGAGGAGAATGGCGAGTGCGATGTTTTCGACGATGCCGACGATTGGGTGATGGACGATCGATGCGCCGTTGCCGGGGGAGAAGAAAGACGCAATGAGGGCGACTTGTTTGACATCGGCGACGTTGCGCGCGTCGTATTCGACGGTTGGCGCGGCATAGAAATCGGCATCGCTAGCCTCGTTGGGTGGAGTGTGGTCGCTAGGAGCGATGCCGTTGTCTGATTTTGCACCTTCGTCTGCCATTGGGTGACTGTTCCTGTTCGCTTTTAGAAACGATTGCCGTCAGCGGTGAGAGCCTCAAAAATCATTGCCTTTGAGCGATTTCTTTTGAGATATTTCAGAGCTTGCGAATTTTGTTCGAGATAATTCATCGATCGAGAATTTTGTTCGAGACAATTCCTCGATCGAGAATTTTGTTCGAGATAATTCCTCGATCGAGAATTTTGTTCGAGATAATTCCTCGATCGAGAATTTTGTTCGAGATAATGACGAGAAAACTGCGCGATATCGCCTCATTATAAGAAATCGTGTTTTCGCATTTTTTCGCCGTCGTTTGGCATGAGCATTGGAATCGTTTCGGCGTCGAGCGCGGGATCGCAGCGCGTCATTTCGGCGCCCGCCGATTTTCCCAATTTTTGCTCGAACCCCGTCTTTGTCCAGCGATAAGTATTTTGTACGAAGTTCGACGCATCGTTTTCGTCGGTTTGGGATTCGAGATACGACGCCTTGAGTTTGAGAACGCCATCGACGAGGGCAAAGATATAGGTGCGCTGAGCGACGATGGCGCCATTGGTGCAGTGTTCGGAACGACGGACGATGATTTCGTTTTTCTTGTCGCCCGAGATGTCTTTGAACTCGACCGCCCCCGTGCCTTCGTAATTCTGAGGCAAATCGATGACCGACCACGAAAGCCCGTCGCCGTGCATGCCGATTCCGGCGACGACGAGTTTCGTCGATCCGAGGGCGACGATTTCGGGCGTCGAAGTACCGGCGACGTCGGCGGTGTATTTTGTCCAGGTTTGGCCGTCTTGCAAATCGGGCAGTGAGGCGACTTTCGACCAGATTTCGTCGGCCAAATTGAGCGAAATCTTGCCCATTTGATCGGTTTTAATCGCCGACGACTTTTTGGGATTGATGGGGCAGGTGGCGATGGCGGCTTCGTCTTCGTTGGGATCGTCTTGATCCCAATCGCGCACGAGGACGCAATAGCGCATGACGCCATCCATGACGGGCGACGTTTTGCCGAGTGCGGCGAAATCGACGCCGACTTCGAAATCGTAGCCATCGGTTCCGATAAATGCCTTTGCCGCGACTCCGCCTTGCTTACCCGACATAAACTTGACCGTCGGTTCGCCACCGTCGACCATCGGTCCGATATCGAGCAATATGCCGCGTTTGGCACCGAGCGATTTCCCCGTTGGCGATTCTGGCGCGATCCATAATTCGACGCGATCGGATTTCCATTGTTTTTTCTTCGAAACGACGGCATTATCCTTGACTTGAATGAGGAAATATATGCGATCTTCGCTATATTGTGCCATGACTTTGGCGCTCAAATCTTGAGGTCCGGTCCAGTCGTATTCGTATTCGCCAGCGATGAGCGTTTGGAACGATAACGGGCTCAACGTCGACCAGTCGTCGATGTTTCCGTCGACGCGCGTTTGCGCGTTCGTCGTATACGTCGCGCCCAAGTCTAGAATGGCTTGGTCGGCAGGCTTCCCCTTTCGCGGTTTTTCTTTGGGCGCAGCGATTGCAACCGATGCGATGAGGTTGATACTCATCGCCAATACGAACCAACGCAGTGACATCGACATCGACATCGTCGTTCCTCTCTTTTTGCTCTCATTGACTTTGCTTCTCATCGCACGCCACAGCCATTGCGACGGCATAGCACGGGCGCACACGCGCTTGTTTTCGTTTATTTTGCAAAAATCTTCAACGATAAATGGGCAAATGGTTGGAGCATAGAACGACGAAATCGATGGCGAACAGTCGATGATGGTCGTCCGAACGGCTATGATTGCGCGAGGTCATGAAACGGTATATTGCTCATCGTGGATAAGCGAGCATTCGGCTCGCATTTTGTATAAAACCCGTCGAGACGGCCAACTATGGGCTCGATGACGAAAACGCATTGACGGCGACGAAGTGAATACGAATTGGATAAAAATCGATAGTGAACGATGCAAGGCTTGCGGCCTTTGCATTGAGGCATGCAAACACGGTTGTCTCGGCTGGGGATCGAAAATCAATCGCGCGGGCTATTTGCCCGCACAAATCATCTCCGCTGCCTCGTGCATCGGTTGCAAATTGTGCCTCTATACGTGCCCAGAACCGCTATGTATCACTTCTATAGAGCCAAATGCCCAAAATGAGTCTTTGATCAAAAATGGCGACATCAGTGCCCCAAACGACGATTCGACACAAAAATCGATAGATCTCGGTCAAAACGATTCTTTGATCAAAAATGGCGTCCCTCGGACTCTGCGCGCTTTTATGAAGGGCAACGATGCAATCGTCGCCGGAGCGCTAGCGGCAGGATGCCGCGCGTTTTTTGGATATCCGATAACGCCGGCAAGCGAAATTGCGCACGATGCGATGCAATTATTCGAGAGTGCAGGGGCTTTGGCGATCCAAGCCGAAAGCGAAATCGCCGCCATTCACATGCTCTATGGCGCCGGCGCAACGGGCACGATGGCAATGACGGCGACGTCGGGGCCTGGGCTTAGCCTCATGCAAGATGGGCTTTCGTATATGGCTGCCGCACAAATTCCCGGCGTCGTCGTCGATATCATGCGAGCCGGCCCAGGGTTGGGCAATATCGGGCCCGAACAAAGCGACTATGCCATGATCGTGCGCGGCGGCGGCCATGGCGAATATCACATCCCCGTATTGGCTCCGGCAAGTGCTCGAGAAATGTTCGATATGACGCGCGAAGCGTTCCGAATCGCCTTCGAATATCGAACCCCCGTTTGCATCTTAGCCGACGCATTTATCGGGCAAATGATGGAATCGCTCGACATTCCCGAAATGCTCCCAGCCGCCAGCGATATCGCTTCGGCACAATTCCCCTTCGAAGCCCGAGTCGACGCCACCCCGCAAACGTCGGGCCATATCATCTCTACACTCGACTTAATCCCCGAATCACTCGCCAAGAAAAACGACGCTCGCTTCGCCCATTACGACGCGATGAAATCGATCGCTCGCTTTGAATACACCGAATTTAGCCCCGATTGCCCCAGCAACGAGGCACCAAACGCGAGCCATGCCGACATCGACACGCTCATCGTCGCCTTTGGAATATGTGCGCGAATTGCGCGCGAAGCAGCACAGCAAGCGGCAAACGCCGCCCAAAAACGATTTGCCGTCTTGCGCCCACAAACGCTTTGGCCCATCGATGGCGACAAGGCGCGCCCCTATATCGAACGCGCTCGCAAAATATGCGTCGTCGAATGCAATCGTGGTATGATGCGCGCCGATTTGGCGCGATTTATCGACGAAACTCGCATGTATGGAATATGTCGCGATGGCGGCGTCGTGCCGACGGTCGAAGAAATCGTCGCTCAACTCGTCTCATAGCCAATCCCACCCAATACGGCCCGCCGCTATCGCCTGTCTGGTGGCGTTGCCGTTTCGAGCCGACAGGCCAACTTCGGAGCATTATCATGACACAAGAAACGCCCAACCATCTACAAAATCCAAACGACGACACGGCAAACGACAAAATCGTCTCTAAAGACGAAAAAGCCGAAACAAAAAGCGAAAAAACCGAAGCGAAAAGCGAAAAAACCGAGGCAAAAAACGAAAAAGCCAGCTCGGAAATAGAAAAAGCCAGCTCGGAAAAAGAAATCATCGATGTAAAGATAGACGAGAAAATCCAAGCCGACATCGACGCCGAGATTCCCGATCACGTGGGAGAAATCGCCACGGCCAAATGCGAATCGATATCGAGCAATCGCGTCATCGGTCGATTTGGGCGCGATCAACTCGTCTCGGTCGCCAAGGGCGAATTTGCCCAATTGCCCAAAATCGGCGAATCATTCGACGCCTATATCGAAGGGCTCATGAAAAACGGGATGTGGGGCGGTTCGGTCGACAAAATCGCGCCCTATCGCTTGTGGCAATGCCTCGAAAAGGGGATGCGCGAAGAAACCGAATTTTCGGTCGTCGTCGTGGCCGCCGAGCCCAACGGCATCGTCTGCGATTTGCATTCGATCGCCGCATTTATGCCGACGCGCGAAATCGGCGTCACGGAGTCGACAGCCCAAGAGCTCATCGGAAAGACGCTCAACGCACGCATTATCAAGATGTCGCCGCAACAGGGCAATATCATCATTAGCCACAAAGCCGCCATTGCACAGTCGCTACGCGAGGCGCGCGAAACCGTCCTCACAAATCTCAAACCGGGTCAAGAATACGAAGGAATCGTGCGCCAAATCGTCGATTTTGGGGCATTTGTCGACATCGGCGCCGGCGTCGAAGGTCTCGTCCACCGTTCGAACTTGAGCTGGGAAAACGACGATCCCGCCAAATGCGTCTGCCTCGGCGATCGAATCAAAGTCGTCGTGCTCTCGACCGACAAAGGCCGCATTGCACTCGGTCACAAACAGCTCGTCAAAGATTGCTGGGCGACGGCCGCCGAAACGCTCCACGTCGGCGATATCGTCGAGGGCAAAGTCACGACATTTACGACATTTGGCGCCTTCGTCCGCCTCGACAACGGCATCGAAGGGCTCGTCCACAACACCGAATTGTCGTGGGATGACGCCATCCGCCAAGCCAAACAAATCATCAAACTCGGCCAAGTCGTGCGCGTGAGCATCGTCGAAATCGACCCCGAAAAGCGCCGCCTCCGCCTCAGCCTGCGCCGCGTCGAGGGCGATCCGTGGCAAAAAGCGGTCGAAGCCTACCCCGTGGGCACCAAAGTCACGCTTCCCGTCGCCGGCATCGCCGATTTCGGCATATTCCTCGACATGGGCGACCACATTCGCGGCCTCGTCCACAAATCCGACATCTCATGGAACGACGCCCCCATCGACCTCGCCAAACGCTTCCCCATCGGCACTCCCATCGACGCCATCGTGCTCGCCATCGACGCCCAACGCCACCGCGCAAGCCTCGGCATCAAGCAACTCGAGTGCGATCCGTGGGCAGAATTCATGGCGCGCGCCCCACTCGGCAAACAATTCAAAGCGACTATCCGCCGCATTGCCAAATTCGGCGCCTTCGCCAACATCGCCGACACGCCACTCGATGGCCTCATCCACGTCTCAGAACTCGCCGAGCACCGCGTCGAGCGCATCGAATCGATCGTCAAACTCGGCGACGAAGTCACCGTCACCGTCGTGCAAATCGACCCCCAAAAGCACCGCATCGGCCTGTCGCTCATCGCCGAACCGTTCACGCCCACCGACGCCACGCCCGAGCCAACCCCCCAAGTCCCAACCGTCACTGCCCCAACGATGGCCGACATCTTCCCCGACGTGCTCAAGCCCCCCAGAAACGTGTAAATCGCAGCGCACCACATCGAGCGTTTTGTTTGCGCATTGACCGCATTTATTTGAGTATTTTTTTCTTCGTTTGGGTCGCCCTATTTCGCTTGCGCTCAATACGGGCTCTGGCTACGCCTATTTCGCTGCGCTCAATACGGCTCCGCTCGTGCGCTATTTCGCCCGTTGGGCTCAATACGCGCACGTTGGACCTCACCGCCGGCCTGTCGGGCGTGAGGTCAGAAGGAAGTTCATTTTTTTTCTGCTTTAGAAAAAAAAATGTTGACACTCACACGAACTACACGTATAAGCCGCCCTCGCCGACGGGATGAAACAAGCCCACGGCACGATGAAAACCGAAGATGAGAGAGTAAACAGTTATCGAAAATATTTCGATAGCAGCATAAGTGCGAGCCTAAATAATGAAGGTACTTGAGTACCAACTAAATGACGACTTCGGTCGTCGTTGAAAAGTCAATCACATCTCGCAAGAGATGTAAAAATAGATCAAACTGGAGAGTTTGATCCTGGCTCAGAACGAACGCTGGCGGCAGGCC
>SFMP01000181.1 GCA_004554395.1 Myxococcales bacterium
GCTGTCATGAGCACGATTGTAGCTGTCATGAGCACGATTGTAGCTGTCATGAGCACGATTGTAGCTGTCATGAGCACGATTGTAGCTGTCATGAGCACGAATGCGATTGCTGTGAACCCAACTGCGATGAGATGCCCGATAGGGATGCATGTAAGCAGCCATTGAACTCGCCAGCATTTGCGCGTCAAGATCCGAATAAGGGCGTATCGCTCGGTGTCGATCTCGAAAAAGACATCGCCGAGGCGATGACGAAGCGATATGCGCGGTTTTTGCGCCCGACAGAGACGTTTCACGTGACGACAGAAGTCTGCCATCATTTTGGTCTCGTGAGTTCGGAATTGCGTAGCGAAGACCGACACAGCCACGTCTTTGTCGAGGTGAGCGTCGAATGCGAACCGAATAAGATCGACAATCCGATGGATGCTTATCAAGAGGCACTCGACGTCTTAGATTTGGTATGGCTCGATTATTTCGACAGCGATCGGATATCGCATTACTTGCCGATATGGCAGAGCTACGAAATCGAAAAGAAATCGGTCAATGTCCGCCTTGAACACAGCAATCCCGCACTCGACGACGAAGCATCGGCGTTTTTGCTGGCGCATGGATTTACCGAGGGCGGACTCGAACCAGAAGACGAATCAGACGAATAATCGTCATTTCACATCGGGATTCCGAGCGATCCAAGCCTTAGCATCGGAGGCGTAGTCGGAGGTAGGGTATTTTTCGACGAGCTGTGTTAGGGCTTTTTTCGCTTGGATGGGGTCTTTGAGCTTGATGTAGCTATGGGCGAGCAGAATATGGGCTTTTGGGGCGATTTCTGCGTTGGGGTATGTTTTGATGAGATCGTTGAGTCGATTGACAGCGCCCAAATAGGCTTTATTTTTGAAATTGTATTCGGCGACGTATAGCTCGTGATTGGCGAGTCGTCGTTGGACTTCGTCGTATTGAACGCGTGCGGCTGGGGCGTTTTCGTCGTTTGGATATCGTCGGAGGAAAGAGGCAAGGGCAGATTCGGCTTGCGTCGTCGATTTTCTGTCGCGTTGCCACGGATCGGGCAAGATAAATACGCTACTGGGCATGAGTTCGTAGTAGCAGTTTGCCGCTTGATATGAGGCGTATGCGATTTCGCTGTGAGACGGATAAGTACGGATAAAGGATTGGTAGGTTACGGCAGCTTGGGCGTAATCGCCGGCGTTTCGATAGGCGTCGCCGATGCGCAAGTCGCACAACGTCGCCCAGCGCGTTGCGTATGGGAATTTGAGCTTGATGGCGTGAAAAGCCTTGATCGAATCTTCGTATGAACCGCTTTCGAGCGTCTTGACAGCGGCACGATATGCCGCCTCGGCTTCGCTCTTTGGCTCGCCTTCGAAGACGGTTTTATGCGACGCCCCGCACGATGTGAAACACAGAGCAAGACAAATCGCCATGATGATACGCCCGAGGCGCCAGAACTTTTGCATGTATAGAATCCGTTAAAATAGAGTCATTGCGCTATGCGCAACGTCGAACGCATCGACGGCGCATCGTATACCCCAACAGCTCGCATTCTGCTACAAAACATTGATGTTCGGGCAGAGATTATCTCTAAGAAAAGGGTGGACTCGCAAAAAAATACGGAGCGCACGTCGTGCGCAGACTACATCAACGAAAACTTCTTTTTCGTAGATGAAAAAACGGAGCGCAGGCAGCGCGCAGACTACATCAACGAAAACTTCTTTTTCGTAGATGAAAAAACGGAGCGCAGGCAGCGCGCAGACTACATCATCGATAATGCCTTTTTCGTTGATTCAAAAAATACGGTGCGCACGCAGTGCGCACCACACTTAAACGATGATGCCTTTTTCGTTGATTCGATACTCGGACGGCAGGTTGTTTTGGGCTTTTTCGATGAAATCGCCTTCGATAGCCCAAGATTTATCGCGGAAGGCGTTTGCGATGAGCGAGAGGATTCGTTGAGAAGTTTCGCAAGCGAGTCGCTCGCACAGGGCATGTATGCCTTCTTTTCGACCGTGAGCGATAATCGTATCGGCGGTGACGAATCGGATCGTTTCGTTGTCGTCGTTGAGATAGCGGAGCGCGGCATCGTCGATTTCGGGTTCTTCGAACGTCTTAATCGTGAGCATGAGTTGTTCTTTGCGTTCGGTATCGCGGACGTATTCTGGACCGATAGAATTGAGCAATTCGACGATAAATTCGACGAGTTCTTCGTGCGAAATGAGGTCGGATAGGGTTCGGAATGGCCAGCTAAAGTCTTTGTCGTTGTTGAGTAAAAACTTTTTGAGTGGTTCGACACAAGGGGCGCCGAGGTCGAGGAGGAGTTGTTTTGTATAGGCTTTTTCGTCGGCATCGACGGTGCCATTTTCGCATCTGCAGGTGAATCGCTCGATGAGGCATTTGGGGGCTAGTGTAGGCCCGAGATCGTGGAGTTGACCGAGGGCGTATTTGCGATCTTCGGTGTGCCCATACATATTGACGATTCGACGTCGCAGTTTTTCGGCTTTTTCGGCGGGTGTTGGGGCAAAAAAACGTCGAATGGCATCAAAAAAAGACATGATTCTGTATCTCCGTAATGTGCTTATATGGCTTATATGCGCACGCTGTGCGCCATCGAGTCGAATAGAAAAACGACGCATCGATCGAAGCGATAGCGTCAAGCCGATGAATTTGTAAACATATTGTCGCTAAAGGCTACAAAAAAATGCATTTTTCTCGGCGATACGATTGATGTTGCCCGATGAATCGTAACCATATAATAATGTGTGGCGAAAAAATGGGCTGGGTCTGTCGGATCTGCGAAGGGGAATAATATGCGATTAAGTGGAATGTGTTTGTCGGTTTTGTTGATGTTTGCGAGTGTGCCTTGTTTCGCGCAAGAGCCGACCGAATCCGATATTGCGACGATGTATCCGCTTTCGCCAGTGGTGACGCATGGCGTTTCGCCTTCGACGCCCGATGCGCTAGGTTATGAATACAAGGGGACGACCGATAGAGGTGTCGTTCGCTCCAAGAACGAAGACAGTTTTTGGATCGACGGTGCCAATGGCGTGTTTTTGGTCGCCGATGGCATGGGGGGGCACGAAGCGGGCGAAGTCGCCTCGACGATGGCCGCCGAAACATTGCGACAATGGAGTCGCGCGACATGGGTCGCCGCAGCTTCGAACGTCTTACCTCTATCTCGCACGATGTGGACGCTCGCCGCTTATCATGCGGCGAATGCTCGAATTTTCGATAAATCGAGCCAAAAGCCCTCGAAGCGGGGCATGGGAACGACTTTAGTGAGCGCTATCGTCTATGGGCGTTCTTTCGATATTATCAACGTCGGCGATTCGCGGGCATATCTCTATCGCGGGGGAAAACTGACCCAGATTTCGAAAGACCATTCCCTTTTGCAGGCCTATATCGACAAAGGCATGCTCAAGACGCCCGAAGAAATACGTTCATTTCCCTATAAAAACGTCATTACGCAGGCGATGGGCACGCAAGCGAAGATCGAGCCCGATGTTTATGCAATCCATGCGTCTCGTGGCGATATCATGATCTTGTGTAGCGACGGCGTGACCGATGAACTCGAAGATGGAGAAATGGCGCAAATCATCACCGAGCACGGGCGCGATGTGAACAAATCGATGCAAGAAATCGTGCGCATTGCGAAGCAACGCGGCGGGCACGACAACATTACACTCGTACTCGTCGGATTTCATTCGTGATGGAGATCGGATTTCGCGAGCGAGTGAAGATTGAACGATGATGGGGGCATATCAACACGTCGGTTGGCGTTTTTCGTTCGTGTGATGTGTGTGTTTGTGTGATTGGGTGCGATGTGCCAAATAAAATCATAGAAAAGTTTGATCGATCGGGATTGTGTGCTATATGCGCCAAGTGTCTAATGGGGGTAATCGGGAGTTGCGATGGAATCTCATTTTTGGACAAGGTGTTTTATTTGCGTCGCAATGGTGTTTGCGTTAAGCAGTACGAGTGCTTTAGCGCAAGAAGAAGCGCCGCAAGAGAAGCTCTACAACTTCGATGACATGTTAATCGACGGTGCGTTTCGGGATCCGCAAGGGATGTTTGAGCGTGCGCGTGCTGATGTGAAGTTCGAGGGCGTTTTGAAGATCGAGCGCAATTTTGTCGAGAAAAACGAAGAAACCGCGCAAGAATCGGCGATGCGTCCGTGAGTTGCCAAGTGAAAGGGCAGTACAATTTGAGACTTGGAGATAGTGAATGAAAATCGAATGCAATGGTTGTGGTGGTCGGCTTTGGTTGTCGGACATGCAGCTTTCAAATGGCGGTTGTAACGTCGTATGTCCGCGTTGCTCGACGACGCAATATGTCGATGCATCGATGATGGATCAGCAGGCGCTAGTGCCGCGTTGGTATTATGCTGTAAACGACGAGTCGGTCGGTCCGCTTTCGACACAAGACATGGAATTCAATTTCCAAAACGGTCAAATCACGCTCGATACTTACGTTTGGTGTGAAGGTTTATCGGACTGGATGTCGTTGGGTGCGGTAAGCGAATTTGATTATCTCCAAGCCCCCGTTTCAGGGTACCCGACGGGGAACGAAGAATCGACGCGGATTGCTAGTGGCGCGATGGGACCGTCGTATGCCGATTTGGGCGGTGGCGAAGAAACTGCGGCTATCGATCTCGACGAGCTCCAACGCAATGGCGGTGGATTTAGCCCGTTCGATAGCAATAACGCCAGCGGCGGCATTATGGGCATGGACGGCAAAGCGGCACACGAAGAAGAGCCAGCCTTCGATATGAGTGCGCAACAAGCGCCCTCGACGCCTGCTAACGATATGATCGGTGCACGTAGCGAAAACTCGGTTCTCTTTAGCTTGAGTGCTTTACAAGCCGTCGGTGCGCCTGCCGCTAGCTCGCCTTCCGCAGATTCATCGTCGGGTGGGGCTGGCTTTATCGATGTCAAGGCACTCGCGGCGAGTTCGCCGGCGCCTCGTCGACGCACGACCGAAGCCGCACCACAAGTATCTTATGCACCGATGAATACTGTCATGCCTTTGGGCACGAAGAAGAACAACACGGTCTTCATCGTCTTGGGGGTCGCTACTGGTGTCGCCCTCGTCGTCGTCATCGTCATGCTCATCGTCATGTTGAGTGGTGGTGAAAAAGAGAAGATGCAGCAAGCCGACGTCGGATCGGCAGGGGCTTTGGCGGCAAATGATGCTCGTCTCGATATGCCAAAAGCCGACCCAAAAGCTCAAGAAGGCAAAGGCTTAGCTGCCGACGACGCCAAAAAAGACGATAAGAAAGATGCTCAGCCCGAGGCAAAAGCCGACGAAGCCGATGCCAAGGTCGACGAAGCCGATGCCAAGGTCGACGAAGCCGACAAGAAAGCCGACGATGGCGATAAAAAAGCCGACGATGGTGATAAAATAGCCGACGATGGCGAAGAAGTAGTTGCGGATAAACGCGAACCGAAAGCTGATTCGAAACCCGCAGCGAAGAAGCCCGAGCCCAAACACGAAGCAAAAGTTGCGGCTCCTGCCCCGGCGAAGAAAGCCGATCCGAAGCCCGCTGCAAAGAAAGCCGATCCGAAGCCCGCTGCGAAAAAAGCCGAACCGAAACCTGCCGCAAAACCGGCCGGTGGCGATAAGCTCTCGAAAGACGAAGTCCAATCCGTCATTCGTTCGTCGTTCGCCCAAGTGCGCACATGTAGCCGTACTTCGGCAAAGAAGGGCAAGATGAATGTCCAATTCACGATCAAAGGCAATGGTCGCGTCAACGGCGCTCGTGTCATGAGCCCCGAATACCAAGGCACGCCCACGGCTGCTTGCGTCCTCAAAGTCGTCAACGGCTTGAAATTCCGCGAAACGGGTTCCGACACCCCGATTACGTATCCGTTCTCCATTCAATAAGAACGGGTGTGAATTGATAATCCCCGCCAATGGCGGGGATTTTTTGTTTCCCCGTTCTCCATTCAATAAGAACATGGGTAGATTGATAATCCCCGCCAATGGCGGGGATTTGGCGAGCCCGACGATGCGAACTGGATAATTTGCAACGACCAGCTCGAGCATGGCGGGGATTTCGAAGCACTCATGCAACGTAAGCGGTGCACTCCACGGTTTATCATAGCCAAAATAGAGTACGATCGTAACAATTGGCAGTACTTTTTCTGCTTGTTTGTTCTTCACTGCTTCAACCTGCTTCGCATAGCTCAAAGCGTCGTACGTCATCACCCGAATGGGCATGTCTTTGGCGGGATTCGTCTGGTTTTCGAGTCCGAGAAAAGCAATTCCAACGCCAAGATGATTGAGCAAACGTTTGTAGACGTCGCGAAACCGATGCTCGAGATCTTCCTCGACGGTCACGACGAGTTCGGGCGACCACTCATCGAGATCGTTAGGCTTAATCTTGAGCAAAAACAAGGCGTTAATGAGAGAAGCGAAAACGTCATTGCGTTCAAAGAGATTCTTTTCATGCAAATCTTTAACACCTATCACTACCTCCATGATTGGTGACGCACACAGCACAGGCCAACCGAGACCGATGCGCGATGCGCGTCTCTTCATTCCAATCATGGCGTTAAATTAAAAATGTGACGGCTTTTTTCGTTTTTTGTATCATCATTGCAAAAGTGCCAGTGGCGCAGGTTTGCGCATCGCAGTCATGAATGGGGAATATGTGGTTAAAAAAGCGAATAGGCTAGGATGGGAAAAACTTTATCTCCCTGTGCATGGATGATAGGCGATATCATCGAAACATGCGCAAAATCGAAAAATGTGTTAAGATGGGGTGGTGATGTGTGCGATTGAGCACGAACGTGGTACGGTGTATTTTTTGGAATCATATCGACGATGGATACAATAAACGAAAACGCCCAAGGTACGACATATCCCAATGGTACGATTATCGCCGATCGCTTCGAAATCGAATCGTTTCTGGCGGCCGGCGGAATGGCTCAAGTCTATGTCGCCCGCCAAATGAACATCGATCGACGCGTGGCGATGAAAGTCCTATCGCCGATGTTTTCGATGAATCCGAGCGTCGTCATGCGATTTTTTCGCGAAGCTCGCGTCATTGCTCAGCTCTCGCATCCCAACACCGTCCGCCTCTTCGATATGGGCGAAACCCCCGATAAACGCCTCTATATGGCGATGGAATTGCTCGAAGGCGTCGAGCTCAGCGAGCGAATTCGACAAGGCCGTATGAAAGCCGAAGAGGCGATCCCAATCGTGCGACAAGTCGCAGGTAGCCTCTCCGAAGCGCATTCAAAGGGCATTATTCACCGCGATCTCAAGCCCGATAATATCTTTCTCACCAAGCTCAATATCGTGAAGGTGCTCGATTTCGGGATTGCCAAACTCAAGCAATCCGAAGACGAAGACGAGCGGAAGTTGACGAAAGTTGGCACGGCACCTGGAACGCCCGAATATATGAGCCCCGAGCAAGCGCGCGGCAAAGAACTCGATGCGCGTAGCGACATCTATTCGCTGGGCATCGTTCTCTATGAAATGCTCGCAGGTCACCCGCCATTCGAAGAAGATACGTTTCTGGCGACGATTCTCATGCACGTGCAATCGCCCCCGCCCCCTTTGCCCGACGACGTGCCGGCCGATTTGCGCAATTACGTCGTCAATCGACTGCTCGCCAAAGATCCCAACTGCCGCCCCGACAACGCCGACGCCTTTATCGCCGAGCTCGACGAACTCGAACAAAAGCTCAATCCGAGTAAAGAGCAAGCGTTAATCGACGATTTGCGCTCGCAGCTCGCGGCAACAAAGCTCGAATTGCTCCGATCGTGTGAACACAATATCATCGAAGAAGCCGATGCCGATAGACTGTATTCCGAACGCGTCCAAGCCGAACAGCTCCGTATCGAAAGCAATCGCATCGCCCCACCGCGCATGCCCGCGATGTCGCATCGTTCGCCGGCACAGCAAATGCCCGGTTCGCAACAGCTTTCTGGAATGCCACAGTACCCCAATGCGCAAGGCCCGATGTCTGGCGTGATGGGAGTGATCACCCCGCAGGCGATGGGTCAAATGCCCGGCTCTCAAGGCCCGATGTCTGGCGTGATGGGAGCGATCACCCCGCAGGCGATGGGGCAAATGCCCGGCTCTCAGGGTCCGATGTCGGGCGTGATGGGAGCGATCACCCCGCAGGCGATGGGTCAAATGCCCGGCTCTCAAGGCCCGATGTCTGGCGTGATGGGAGCGATCACCCCGCAGGCGATGGGGCAAA
>SFMP01000182.1 GCA_004554395.1 Myxococcales bacterium
CTGCTCATGGCTCATGGCTCATGGCTCATTATTCACTGCTCATCGCTCACTGCTCACTATTAATTAGCAATTAGCAATTAGCAATTAGAAATAGCCTCTAACCTTTAGTTCTAGCCACTAACCACTAACCACTAACTTCTAGCCACTGCCCGCTCATTGCTCATTGCTCATTGCTCATTGCTCATTGCTCATTGCTAATTGCTAATTGCTAATTGCTAATTGCTAATTGCTAACTGCTAACTGCTAACTGCTAATTGCTAATTGCTAATTGCTAATTGCTCATTGTGTTGCGATCGAAAAGTGCTTGATTTTTCGCACATAAGATGATGAAAATGCGCCCGTTTTATCGCGAAATTTCGGCGTTTTGCCGTACTTTTGCGACATCGACACGAACTCGAAACGACGCGCTTTCGCACGCCAATTTTAACTAGGAAATCGCATGAACAATCGATACGAAATCAACGCAAACCTCGCGCAAATGCTCAAAGGCGGCGTCATCATGGACGTCGTCAATGCCGAACAAGCGCGCGTCGCCCAAGAAGCCGGCGCCGTCGCCGTCATGGCGCTCGAACGCGTTCCCGCCGATATTCGAAAAGAAGGTGGCGTCGCCCGCATGAGCGATCCAGCCCTCATCGAAGAAATCCAAAAAGCCGTCACCATTCCCGTCATGGCTAAAGTCCGCATCGGCCACTTCGTCGAAGCCCAAATCCTCGAATCGCTCAAGATCGACTACATCGACGAATCCGAAGTCCTCACGATGGCCGACGAAGACAACCACATCGATAAACACAAGTTTTCGATTCCCTTTGTCTGTGGCGCTCGCGACCTAGGCGAGGCTTGCCGTCGCATCCAAGAGGGAGCCGCGATGATTCGAACGAAGGGCGAAGCAGGCACGGGCGACGTCGTCGAAGCCGTGCGCCACATGCGCACCATGAACCGCGAAATCGCACAACTTTGCGCCCTCGGCGAAGAAGAAGTCTATAGCTTCGCCAAACAACACGCCATCTGCTTTAACCTAGCATTCAAAATCCGCGAGCTCAAACGGCTACCCGTCGTCAACTTCGCCGCCGGTGGCATCGCCACCCCCGCCGATGCCGCACTCATGATGCAATTGGGTTGCGACGGCGTCTTCGTCGGTTCGGGCATCTTCAAATCGGGCAACCCAGCCAAACGCGCTCGCGCCATCGTACTCGCTACCGCTCACTACGACGACGCCAAACTCCTCGCCGAAGTCTCAAAAGACCTTGGAGAACCCATGGTCGGCATCAATTGCGATGGGCTTGCCACCGACGATCGACTTGCAAAACGAGGTATCTAATGCCGACGATTGGCGTTCTAGCGCTACAAGGCGGATTTAGAGAGCACGGCGCACATTTGCGCGAATGCGGCATCGATCCCGTCTATATCCGCGATCCCGACGAACTCGCACGATGTGCAGGGCTCATCATTCCTGGGGGCGAATCGAGTTGCCTGCGCCGACTCATGGCGGCGAATCACATCGACGACGCCATCGCCGATGCCGTCAAATCGGGCAAACTCTACGTCTGGGGAACATGCGCCGGCGCCATACTCGCCGCCGCGCAAGTCGTCGACGAACAACCATGCCTCGCCATTATCGATGCATGCATCGCACGAAACGTCTTCGGATCCCAACTCGATAGCTTTACCGAAGACGTCGTCGTGCCCGCCATCTCCGACGCACCGCAACACCTCGTCTATATCCGAGCCCCCGGCATCACTAAAGTTTGGGGCACGACGCGCATCTTGCATACGGCTCACGACACCATCGCCGCCGCCGAAAACGACCAAGTCATCATCACGAGCTTCCACCCCGAACTCGCACAAACCCTCGATTTCCACCGCTATTTTATCAAAAAATGCGGGCTCACCCCCAAATCCGAACGACATGCCCCCTGGGATCGCATGTCGTGGATGCGCAATTCATAGCTCAACCAAAAGCTCCCCAATCGGGGAGCTTTTTTTGTTGGGCTACGCGATTCTTCGCGATATATGATTTTTTCCATTCGTTGAAAAAACGATAATGCGCTGCGAGAGTCCGTCCTAGGACAAG